>NZ_JAUBUB010000104.1:0-22101 GCF_036705265.1 Microcoleus sp. B4-C2 | reverse complement strand
ACTTACAATTTTAATTGTTATTGTGGGATGGGCGTCCCGCCCGTCCAAAAAAGACGGGCGGGACGCCCATCCCACAATCTTGTGGAAGTTATTTAATTCTCATTCCTATGCTTCTTTGTCCTTAAACTCGATAACTACAGTGGATTAGGCAGCAAAGGTCGAATGATCTCCATAATTCGATCGGAATTAAAATTATTGATATAATCAGTTAGTGTTTGGGACAAACTTGCTTTTGATTCGGGAATTTGTACGATTAATTCGTTCATAACTTCGGTATCGAGATAGTAAGCTGCTTGATACATTTGTTCTAACCACTGAGGGGACATCACGGATATATCTTCTACAGACAGCGTTTCAACTAATTGTTTTTGTGGAGTTGGTTCTACCACTTCGTAGATATATTGCACTCCCAAATATTTAGCGATTTTGTCAAAAAGTTCTCTCTGCTCAAATGGCTTGCTTATAAAGTCGTTACAGCCAGCCATGAGAACTTTCTCTCGATCTTCTTCAAAAACACTCGCAGTTAAAGCAATAATGACAGTTTCTTGGCTCTCAGGGCGTTCTCTAATATATTTAGTAGCTGTGTAGCCATCGACGATCGGCATTCGTAGATCCATCAGAATTAGGTGCGGCCGCCAACTCTGCCACAGTGAGAGTGCCTCCACTCCGTGTTTGGCTTCTCTCACCTCAAAACCAACCGAGGTAAGGATCTCGACTAACAAGCGGCGATTTTCTTCTAAATCTTCAACAATAAGAATGCGGTAACTCGGTTGTCCAGGAGCTAAACTAATTACTTTTTGATTAATTGATTCTGGGGGTAAGGATTCTGCTTGAGGTAACTGTACGCCAATCTCAAAGGAAAAAGTGCTACCTCGGTTCAAAATGCTTTTAACCCGAATCTGACCGCCCATAAGTTTGACGAGTTTTTGACTAATGGCTAAACCTAGCCCCGTGCCTTGACTCAAATTATTTCCAGCTTGGGCTTGCACAAAAACCTTAAATAATTTCTCAATTTCTGTGGGCGCAATTCCGACACCTGTATCCTCAACTTCAAAACATAGGTGACAGGATGTTTTGTCTATTTGTGTTGTTCTTACCCGTAGGGTGATGCTTCCTTGATTGGTAAACTTAATCGCATTACCAAGCAGATTGACCAAGACTTGATAGAGTTTTTTCTCGTCACTATGCACAAATTGAGGAATGTCGGGTTCTCGATCGACAATTAGCTGCACTTCTTTAGATTGGACTTTAACTTGGAACATTTCTTCAATAGAAGTCAGCAAACTTGTCAAATCAAACTCAGAAGGATTGAGGGTCATCCGTCCGCTTTCTATTTTGGATAAATCTAAAATATCGTTAATCAAGTCCAATAAATGTCTACCGCTACGATTGACAATCTGTAAACGTTCTTGGAGAGAAGGAGTCAGATTTCTCTCATAGCTCATCAATTGCGTGAATCCCAAAATTGAGTTGAGGGGGGTGCGGAGTTCGTGGCTCATATTAGCAAGGAAGACAGTCTTGGCTTGGTTTGCTTCATTTGCCTGCTGAAATTCCAACTCAGCTTGTTTGCGATCGCCAATGTCAATTAAATATCCCAAGATTTCTACTGGTGTACCTGAATTATCTCGAATTAGCCTAAGCTGACCCAGCATCCAGCAATAAACCCCATCGGAGCGACGCAAACGGTATTCGTGGAAGTAAAAATCATTAACGAATAGATTTGCTAAGCCATGAAGCACTGGTTCTACATCATCTGGGTGTAAGTGATTCACCCAAAATTTAGAATCTTCTAAAAACTCGCGGCTTTCGTAGCCCAATATATCTTTGATATTTTCGCTGATGAACGTTGCGCTATAATCGCCAGCAGGTTTACTGCTAAAAATGACAACTGGGCTGTAGTTTAGAAGAAAGTTGAGGCGATTTGTGGTAGCTTGCAAGGCTTGTTCAGCCAGTTTTAGCTCTGTTGCATCCTCCTGAACAGCAACATATACAGTTCCGTATTCAGGATGCTCAAACCTGGATGTATGAACTCTGCACCAAAAGAGAGTTCCATCTTTCTTTCTATTCTGGACTTCATATTTCGCTTCCCCGGTCTGTTCAATTTGAGTGACGATATCTAGAACTGTTACATCTGGTGTAAAATTTGTATCGACATAATTCAAAATACCAAGGGGTTGACCTGCTAGTTCGCCCTCTGGGTAGCCAAACATAGCGTCAAAGGTAGGATTGGTGTAGACGATCGTGAGGTCTGAGGCTTTGATTAGACACACTCCTCCTGCCATGTTATTCAGGATAACGCTTTGAATTTCTAGCGTTTTTTGAGCTTCTTTTCGAGCGGTAATTTCTTGGATTTGAGAAATAAAATGCAGTGGCTTTTTTTGTCCATCTTGTACTAGCGAACCATTAAGAATAATCCAAATAATATGTCCTTGTTTATGGAAATACCGTTTTTCTAGTTGGTAAGTTGAAATTATTCCAGCTAATAGTTGATGTGCATAACTAAGATCCCGGTCTAAATCGTCAGGATGGGTGATGTCTTGGAAAGTTAACGCTAACAACTCTTCTGAGGAGTAGCCAAGAATCTGACATAAGGCAGGATTGACTTTAATCCAGTGCCCATCAAGTGAAACGATCGCCATTCCGATAGAGGCATCTTCAAACGCATGGCGAAACTGCTCTTCACTGTTTCGTAAAGCCATCTCAATTTTTTGGCGATCGCTAATATCGCGTAGAATCACAGTAAATACCGTTTCGTCTCCCATTTCCAGCTTAGAAATAGAGGCTTCAGCCGCAAACTGCGTTCCATCTTGACGACGACCCAAAATCTCGCCTCGTTCTCCCATCCTTCGCGCTCTGCTAGAAGACTGTGCAAAGTGTTTGATATGCTGCGGGTGTGCATCTCTAAACTGTTCTGGTAGCAGTAAATTCAGTGGCTTCCCTAAAATCTCCTCAATTTTATAGCCAAACATCATTTCTGCCCCATGATTAAACAGCGTAATGCGTTGAGTGCGATCGACTGAAATAATTGCATCATTGGCGATTTCTAGAATTCCTGCAAAACGAGCCTGCGATTTTTGTAAAGCATATGTTCGTTCACCCACAAGAATTTCTAAAGTTTCGTTAAGTTTTTTAATTTCTTTTTCGGCTTGTTGGCGCTGGTAATCTATCTGGTTCAAAAAGCGAGCCGTCCCCAAAATGAGAATTGAAAACGTGACAACCATAACAGTTGAACGCAATGTATAGCCAAAATTAGCGTTATACCAGCCTAACTTTTGTCCCTGAAGAGTGAACCAGTTCACTGTCACGGGAAAGATCGTGGCCCAAGGCAGCAACCACCGAACCATGACTCCGCCAACTAGGGGACTGGTTACTACTTGCATTAATCCTTCCTTGGGGCGGAGCCATAAAATTCCTCCATAGAGGATGAAAAAGGTGACGATCGTGTTTAGGGATTGAGTCGTCGTAATTGTGACCAACCGTTCAAGAATATCGACATTGAATAGGTGTGCAAATAAAGCTAGTAGAGAAATTAAAGCTGCAACACTACTAAAAATCTGAGCCAACCAAGTATCCCGTTGGGAATTTTGCCGTAACAGTAACAGTGCTAGTCCCATCAGCACAAAATTTAGGGCGGTATTTATTCCCATTCTTCCCGGATAAGGAGTCGCGGAAGACACAAAATCTCGGAAAAGCCACTGATCGATACCCAGCTTCCAACCAAAAATATACTCGCTCAGCGTCAGCATACCGACGATCATTATCAATCCTGCCATCCCTTGAGCGATGCGATCGTGCAGTCTGGTTTTTTGGTACTGCAACAATCTCAAAGAAACTCCAGCCAGCAAAAAGCAAATTGCCGTGTTTGCTTTCATGGTCGAAGTCATACCGGGAAAACCGGTTTTGAGTAGGGAGATGTCAAATTGCCAACCCAACAGCACGAGACACCCGATCGCAATGACGAGTAGACTTGCCATTTGAGAACTCCGCTTGTTCATAAATCGGCTGCTTGGCTTGAAACAATGTTCTTCTAATGTTACGCGAAGCGAAGAAGGGCTACCACGGGGGGACTGCCCCTAGCTGAATAATTCATATTTTTTATGGTTGCGCCCCCTTGCCAGCCCAATATCTCCGGGCTCGCAGGATTTCTTTGTGGGTAAAATGACTCTTTTAACCGAATAATTAAACTATACTATTTGTGCATATGTTTATATTCCTCTAGCAGGAAACTAGGGAAATCAGTATGATTGTCGATAGAACTAGCGATAGAATTAGCGATCGAGCTACCAACTACCGAGGCAATATTTTAATTGTTGACGATCTGCCTGATAACCTGCGTCTGCTCAGGGATACTTTGAGGGCAGAGGGTTATAAAGTTCGTAGTGCCACGACAGGTGCAATGGCGCTCAGAGCCGCCCAATCGCCATCGACGGAGTTAATCTTACTAGATATTAAGTTGCCCGATCAAGATGGCTATGAAGTTTGCAGACAATTAAAATCTGACGAGCGCACCGCAGAGATTCCAATAATTTTTTTGAGTGCGCTCAATGAAACTTTTAATAAGGTGCAAGGGCTGGCTGCAGGAGGGGTAGATTATATTGCTAAGCCATTTCAAGTCGAAGAAGTATTAGCTCGTGTCGAAACCCACCTAACTATCGGAAGGCTGCAACAAAAACTCCAAAAGCAGAATTTACGTCTCTTGATAGAAATTGAAGAACGGCAACGTCTCGAAGAGTCTCTCTTTGCCGAAAAGGAATTGGCTCAAGTGACACTGCAATCCATTGGCGATGCGGTTATTACTACTGATGCCCAAGGTAATGTGAGATATTTCAATCCTATAGCTGAGCGACTGACAGGCTGGAAAAATCATGAGGTTCAAGGAGTTCATTTCTCGACAGTCTTTCTAATTGTCGATCAAGTAACGCGAGAGCCAGTAGAGAATCCTATAAACAAGGCTCTATTAGAAGAGCGAATTGTGACCTTAGCTAACAATACTATTCTGATTGCCCATGATGGAACCGAGTATCCAATTGCTGACTCGGCAGCACCGATTCGAGACCGCCAAGGTCAAATTATCGGGGCAGTCATGGTCTTTCATGATGTTACGGAATCGCGCTATCTCACCCGTCAACTCTCTTGGGAAGAGAATCACGATGCCCTGACGGGGTTAATCAACCGTCGAAGATTTGAGCAGCACCTAGTTGATGCGATCGCCTCTGTTAAACATAGCAATCACCAGCACGCTCTCTGTTATTTAGATTTAGATCAATTCAAAGTCGTTAACGATACCGTAGGTCATATTGCTGGCGATGAGCTACTGCGCCAAATCACCGCGCTTATTCAACAGGGAGTCCGTGCTCATGATATGCTGGCTCGCTTGGGAGGTGATGAATTTGGTATTTTGCTCACTCAATGTTCGCTCTCTCAAGCAACTCAAATTGCGGAAAACCTCAAAAACCTAGTGCATCAGTTTCGGTTTATTTGGAATGGCCAAACCTTTATCATCGGAGTCAGCATTGGAGTTGTTGCTATTGACCAAACCAGCCAAAATTTGATGGAGCTTCTGGGAGCGGCTGATGCAGCTTGTTATGCCGCCAAAGCCAGAGGCCGCAACTGTGTTCATATTTATAGTCTAGATGATAGCGAGCTAATTAAACAACGTGGTGAGAGACAGTTGATTTCCAAAATTACCCAGGCGCTGGAAACAAATCGTTTTTGTCTCTACTACCAAAAGATTGTCTCTATTACTTCTAAACCATTAGTAGAGCATTATGAGATTTTGCTCAGAATGCTGGACGAAAATGGAAAAATAGTATCTCCTAATGAGTTTATTCCCGCCGCTGAGCGTTACGGCTTGATAACAGAGATCGATTGTTGGGTAATCGAAACTTTATTCTCTAATTATCACAAATTGCCGGAGAAAGATGTTCTTACTCAAGGCTTGTATACGATAAACCTCTCTGGGGCTAGCATTAGTAACAATCAGTTTATGAGGTTTTTAATAGAACAATTTTCTCGTTACAAAGTTCCCCCACAAACCATTGGTTTTGAAATCACGGAAACGGCAGCGATCGCAAACTTTGAGCAAGCCAGATATTTCATGGGCGAACTCAAAAAGATTGGCTGTTGCTTTGCTTTAGATGATTTTGGCAGTGGGTTGAGTTCCTTTGCTTATCTAATGAATTTACCAGTGGATTATCTAAAAATTGATGGTGCTTTTGTCAAAAATATTAGTCATAATTTGATTTCTCAAGCGCTCGTTGAAGGGTTTAATGGTATTGCCCATGCGATGAATCTCGAAACTATAGCTGAGTTTGTCGAAGATGAGACTATCTTAGAAAAATTGCGGGAGATTGGAGTAGATTATGCTCAAGGTTATGGGATCGCCCGCCCTGTCCCTATTAACTTTAATCTCTAGCGATCGCACGATCGCCAGCGGGCCCATTGCCTCACGCCTGCCCCTTGTCTGGAGACCTCCAAGAGTCGATCGCCCGCTGCTACAAGGCTAGCTCAATTTGCTGTGTCAGATTTAGATCGAATGTGCTGTAATTGTAAAGGATTGAATCTTCTATTGGAAATAAACCGGAAAATTTGCCATGAAAGCAGTTGCGTTCGATCGCTACGGTTCAGCCGAGGAATTGCAGTACCGAGAATTGTCCAAGCCGATCGCCAAATCCAACGAATTGTTAGTGCGAGTTCGCGCTAGCAGCGTCAATCCGGTAGACTGGAAAATCCGGCAAGGACACCTGCAACTATTAACAGGATTTAACTTTCCTCGAATAGTCGGTTCTGACATATCGGGAGTTGTCGTGGAAGTCGGCCGGGAAGTCACGAAATTTCAACCCGGAGATGAAGTTTATACTTTCTTAAATCCCATCAATGGGGGTGCTTGCGCCGAATATGCGGCCGTGCCAGAATCGGATGCAGCAATTAAACCGAAAAACATCACTCATGCAGAAGCAGCAGGAGTACCGATCGCAGGTTTAACTGCTTTGCAATCGCTCAGGGATTTGGGTGGAATTCAATCAGGAAACAAAGTATTGATTAACGGCGCTTCCGGCGGAGTTGGCACTTTTGCCGTGCAAGTTGCGAAAGCAATGAACGCGGAAGTAACGGGAGTTTGCAGTGCTAAAAATAGAGAATTTGTCAAGAGTTTGGGAGCGGATTTTGTTGTCGATTACGCGGAAGTTGACTTTACTCAACAGCCAGAAAAATATGATATAATTTTAGATGCGGTGGGGACAAGAACCTTTGCTGAATGCGAAAAAGTGCTGCAACCAGAGGGAGTTTATATCTCGACTTTGCCGATTTTAGACAATTTCGCACCGATGTTAACAAGCTGGTTTATATCGGGTAAAAAAGCTAAATTAATTGTCGCCAATGCCAACACCAGCGATTTAGGGGCTTTGCGGGAGTTAATAGAATCCGATAAAGTGGAGCCGATTGTCGATCGCACTTACAGCTTACAAGAAGTAGCAGCAGCCCACGCTTACAGCGAAACGGGCCGCGCGATCGGCAAAATTGCGATCGTGATTGAATAAAGAAGGCACGACACGGATTTTGACATGGATACACGGATTAATTATCGATCGTTCCTTCTACTGCTGATGTCAGAATAAAGAATGAAGAAGGAAGTCGGAGCAATTATGAAATAACTATTCTCAATTTCCAATTTCCAATTAATTACCACTTTCCAATTACCCCTTTCCTCTTCCCAATACCCCTTACCAATTACCAATTTCCTATGACTGCTCCCTCAAACTTGGAGACATCCGAACAAGGTTCAGACAACAACCTCGAAGCAATTAGCCCGGAAAACAGCATTGAACCCATCGCCGATGATTTAGTGGATGTCAGTAACTTAGAAGACGAAGAAGTTAGCGAGGAAAATAGCATTGCACCCATCGCCGATGATTTAGAGGCTGTCAGTAACTTAGAAGACGAAGCAGTTAGCGAGGAAAATAGCATTGCACCCATCGCCGATGATTTAGAGGCTGTCAGTAACTTAGAAGACGAAGCAGTTAGCGAGGAAAATAGCATTGCCCCAATCGCCGAGGATTTAGAGGCTGTCAGTAACTTAGAAGATAAAAAAGTTAGAGCTAAAAATAGCATTGCATCCATCGCCGATGATTTCGAGGGTGTCAGTAACTTAGAAGACAAAGCAGTTATCCCGGAAAATAACATTGCACTAATCGCCGACAGTTTTCTGGGTTCCCGCAACCTAGAAAATGAATATCTCGATGAACTTCCCGACGAAGTTGAAATGTCTTTGTTCGACCATTTAGAAGAATTGCGTCAGCGACTTTTTTACTCGCTAATTGCAGTAGTAATCGCTGTAATCGGTTGCTTTTTCACAGTTAAACCTATCGTACAATTGCTAGAAGTACCGGCCGGGCCCGTCAAGTTTCTGCAACTAGCTCCCGGCGAGTATTTCTTTGTTTCTATTGAAGTAGCCGGATACAGCGGTTTGCTCATCGCCAGTCCGTTTATTTTTTACCAGATAGCGCTGTTTGTTCTCCCCGGCTTGACTCGCAAAGAACGCAGGTTGCTGGGGCCTGTGTTTTTCGGTTCGAGTTTCCTATTTTTGGGCGGGTTAGTCTTTGCTTACATCGCTCTGATTCCGGCGGCGCTCAACTTCTTTGTTACCTATGGGGCTGATGTTGTAGAGCAGTTGTGGTCGATCGACAAATACTTTAAATTTGTGCTGCTGTTAATGTTCAGCACCGGCTTAGCTTTTCAAATCCCGATTCTCCAAGTATTGCTCGGTGTTTTGGGCATAGTTTCTTCCAACCAAATGCTTTCCGGCTGGCGGTATGTAGTCTTGGGAGCGGCAGTTTTGGGAGCGGTTTTAACGCCTTCTACCGATCCTTTAACGCAAAGTCTTTTAGGAGGTGCGGTGCTGAGCTTGTATTTTGGCGGGGTTGGTTTGGTAAAGCTTTTAGGGCGGTAAAAACTCCACCGAAAGATCGATCGACTCTCAGCAAAAAAATATAGAGACGCGATCGCCCGCGCCTCTATAATTACTAAAAGTTAAAATTCCACACCAAAGTTTTGTCAAAACTTTGACCCCGCGTAAAAGCAGGTAAAATCCCGCGACTTAAGGAGTGGAACACCCAAAATTTTAGACTAAGTTTCAAGCTCTCAGATTCAATACAAAAGTAAATCTAAAATCTAAAATCTAAAATCTAAAATCTAAAATCGACTGACTACATTCGGAACTGTTCGACTTCAGGAGTGTAGCCGATCGGCAAAACGTAATCCAGATTCTCGTGGGGACGAGCAATTATGTGATACGATAGCAACTTTCCGCCATCGACCTTTTTCACTGATTCAATTCCAGCAGCAACGGCTGCTTGCACTTCAGAGACATCTCCTCGCACTATAATTGTCCAGTAGGCGCGGGTTATTTTCTCATAGCGAACTAAAGTAACACGGGCTGCTTTCACCATTGAGTCCGCAACTTCTACTGCAGCGGGAAATCCTAAGACTTCAACCATTCCCAGTGCAACACCCATTACAACATTCTCCTAAATTTCACAAGATATCTGACACTCATTGTAGGTGAAATTGTTGACAGAAATTGGTTCGGATGATTTTGGTAAGCATGAAGGACGATCGCCCAAAATTTAAAAAGCCCCTAAAAAGCCCCAGAAACTGTTGCGGCATTTAAATCCCACAGCAGGGCGCGCGCAGCAAAGCCCGCCACACAAGACTTTGAATCAAAACAACTGTGCAAATTAGAGGCGCCACAGCTTAGTTTCTCACCAGCGGCAAGTCGTATGACAAGCTCGCCGATCGATTTTCGGGACTTTGGGCTCAACTCATCCAGCCGCGGCGCGACACAAAACTTTAGGGAACTCCCCCAGAGCCCGGCTGTGGAGTCAATCGATTGCGCGATTTTAGATTTTAGATTTTAGATTTTAGAATTGAAGCATTGACTTGCGCGAGATAAATACGTTCGGCAAGTTTCATCGGATACAGGTTTTTTATTTCTCGAGCCTGAGTCTGCGCGTTGGAATGAATCACGTGGCGGGTATCCTGGATGATGAAGGTCAATCTCAAATCTAAAATCGACTGAGTGATTCAAAACTCGTCTAGCAACCACTCCGAGGCTCTTTCACCCAAATCTAGAGGAACGCTGACAGCTTTACCCAAGCGCGGGCGATCGCGAGTAGTTACGATATATTCTCTCACCTGTTCTGTACTCCCCCAGCCGTTGAGGTAATTGGCCACCGCATCCAAATGCTCAAAATAATCAGCCTCCGTCATCGGAAAAGATGCCTGTTCTAGATATTTCCACATAACTTGCACAAAAATCTTGCCCCGCGTTCGCCGCAATCTGATATCGTAAGACTTTCCCCATTTTTCTAGCAGTAGCTGGTGTAAATCCTGGCCCGTCATGGTTGCTCCTGAGTTAATCCATTAAACAATAAAAGACAAAGTTCAAAAAATGTAATAATACTCTAATAAAGGCTGGAAGGCGCATTCTTAAAAGGAATTTTCGCGGCCTAAAATTTGTGCGAGCAGATTAACGGCAATTATCCTCCTTCCTCTGCACGTACAAGTTCGCTAACAGCTAACAAACAAACGTAACTTAAAACCGTAAAGGCAGGTCATGGCTCAATCTTCTGCTGGAAATCCCGATGTCCCCGATATGGGGCGTCGCCAATTTATGAATTTGCTGACGTTCGGTACAGTCACAGGTGTGGCACTGGGCGCACTCTATCCCGTTGTCCAATATTTTGTTCCTCCGTCGAGTGGGGCAGTTGGTGGCGGAGTGACAGCTAAAGATGCTTTGGGTAACGACATCATCGTTAGCGAATATTTGGCTTCGCACCCTGCGGGCGATCGCAGCTTAGCCCAAGGTCTCAAAGGCGACCCCACCTATGTTGTGGTGAAAGAAGACTTATCTCTCGCTGACTACGGCATCAATGCAGTCTGCACTCACTTGGGCTGCGTCGTGCCTTGGAATGTTAGCGAAAACAAGTTTATCTGTCCTTGCCACGGTTCTCAATACAACAATGAGGGCAAAGTGGTGCGCGGCCCCGCGCCTTTGTCTCTGGCCCTGGCCCACGCCACTGTCGCAGATGACAAAATCGCTTTTACAACTTGGAAGGAAACTGATTTCCGCACCGGCGAAGCACCTTGGTGGTCTTAAACAATTTTGGATTTTAGATTTTAGATTTTAGATTGGGGTCAGCGGTGAAAATCCAAGATAATTGCATCCCTAAAACAGTCTAATAATCCGAAATCCAAAATCCAAAATTCAAAATCTAAAATTCACGCATTGTCTGACCTTTGAGATTGAATACTCTAATGCCACAAACTAATTTATCTGCGATATTTCGCCGCAGTGCCAGGACGATCGCGAAAACAGCCTTAATTGCGATCGTAGCCGCAGGATTTTTCCTAACCAGCGACATCGCACTTCCCCAAGCAGCATTTGCTTACCCTTTCTGGGCACAGCAAACAGCACCCGCTACTCCCCGCGAAGCAACAGGTCGCATTGTTTGCGCTAACTGTCACCTCGGTGCAAAACCGACTGAAGTTGAAGTACCGCAATCTGTTTTGCCTGACACAGTTTTTGAAGCTATTGTCAAGATTCCCTACGATACTAGCGTGCAACAAGTTGTCGGTGACGGCAGCAAAGGTGGCTTGAATGTCGGCGCAGTTGTGATGTTGCCCGAAGGTTTCAAGATTGCTCCCGCTGACAGAATTCCCGAAGAAATGAAGGAAAAAGTCGGCGATCTTTACTTCCAACCTTACAGCGAAACCCAAGAAAATATTGTTTTAGTCGGCCCAGTACCGGGAGAACAGTACAAAGAATTGGTATTCCCAGTTTTGTCGCCGAATCCGGCAACTGACAAGTCCGTTCACTACGGCAAATACCAAATTTATGTGGGTGGCAACCGCGGCCGCGGTCAGGTTTATCCTACTGGCGAAAAGAGCAATAATACTGTTTACAATGCTTCGGTAGCTGGCAGCATTTCTAAGATTGCTCAACCGGAAGCTGGCGGTTATGAAGTGACCATTCAACCTGCAGAAGGTGCAGCAGTTGTTGATACGATTCCCGCAGGCCCAGAACTGATTGTTACCGAAGGACAAACAGTTGCAGCAGGCGAACTTTTGACCAATAATCCTAATGTGGGCGGCTTTGGTCAAAAAGACGTGGAGATTGTGCTGCAAAGTGCCGATCGCGTTAAAGGATTGATGGCTTTCGTAGCTTTGACCATGCTGGCTCAAATTATGCTGGTTCTCAAGAAGAAACAGGTCGAAAAAGTTCAAGCTGCTGAAATGAATTTCTAAACGCGGCTGTAATTAGTTGGGTAAGGTACTATGTGCACACCCAACTATTAGGTAAGTAGGGCGGGGAATCCCCGCCTTATTGTTTGATAAATAACCAGTAAAATAATGTCAATTGATGAGAAAATAGTTGAAGTAGGCCCGCTGCAATGGTTTTATCGGGAAACAAATCCGGTTAACGAAACTGGTAAACCCCCCGTACTGCTGCTGCACGGTTTGCCGTCCCAGAGTTTTACCTGGACTGTAATGATGCCGGATTTGGCGGCAAGCGGATTTAGATCGATCGCCCCAGATTGGGTGGGTTACGGGCGATCGACAAAACCAGACAAGCGCGACTTTGCCTACACTCCCGATGCTTTTGTTGACGCCCTCACAGGCTTTATTCAAGCTCTAGAATTAGACCGATTTTACCTCGTTGTCCAAGGATTTTTAGCTTCAGCCGGCATTCAATACGCTTTACGCAATCCCGATAAAATTGAGCGTCTAGCCGTTATCAATACACCAGTTTCAGGAAATATAAAATTGCCTTGGAAAATGCAGCAGTTGGGGCTGCCTTTTATTGGCGACATGATGACGCAAGACCCGCTTTTGGTTGACAGAACTCTCGAAGGTGGCAGCGGTCAGACAATATCAGACAAAGATTTAGATGTTTACCGCCGCCCGTTTTTGAAGAGTTCGGATGCAGGTCGATCGCTGATGAATACAGTCCGCAATATTCAATTGCCGCAGTCAATGGCAGAAATTGAATCCGGCTTGAAAGGATGGACTAGACCAACTTTATTTGTCTGGGGTTTGACAGATCCTTGGCTGAGTGTTGAACCCGCTCAAAAGCTAGTAGGTTCCCTGCAAAATGCAGAGTTAGTCACACTGGAACAAGCGGGGCATTATCCTCAAGAACATTGGTCAGAAAAAGTTGGCGATGCTCTGATAACTTTTCTGCGCCGCCAGGAGGTAAAATAATATTTTGTACATAACTCTCGGTGCTGGGTCAGCGAAGCAGAGCCAAAGCATCTGCGTTTTCAGGCAGAGCCTTGGAACGAACACGAGCAACCCCGTACCCGCCCTGTGCCCGCTCGCAACGAGCAATCTAAAATCTAAAATCTAAAATCTAAAATCGACATGACTCGTCCCCGTTCAATTTTTGCCTTGATGATGGCGTTTTTGATGGCATTTCTGGTTAGTTGCAGCAGTGTCGAAGCAAAAGTTCCAACGACTTACACAGCAGCGCAAATCCAGCAAATAGAGCGCTATGTTCCTACCCTGACAGATTTCCGATCGCGCATGGACAAATTGGGCACCCTAATTCAAAAACGGAATTGGGTTGATACCAGAACTTACATTCACGGGCCTCTAGGCGACTTGCGGAACACCATGAAAACCGTTTCTGCGAGTTTGTTGCCTAGTTCTCAACAACAAGCTGTTGATTTGACCAAGAGTTTGTTTGCCGATTTGGTTAACATCGATCTTGCTGCTAAAGACCTTGACTATGCAAAAGTCACGGCCAGCTATCAAAAAGCTGTCAGTGATTTCGATGCCTTCTTGCAGTTAATTCCTAAAGCTTAATTAGCCTTAACTCACATCTGGCATCCAGAACAGGCAAGATGCCTGTTCCACAAAGAAACAATCAGTTTTCTTGTGCGGGTATCATTCTCAAGAACAGGCAAGATGTCTGTTCCACAAAGAAACAATCAGTTTTCTTGTGCGGGTATCATTCTCAAGAACAGGCAAGATGCCTGTTCCACAAAAAAACAATCAGTTTTCTTGTGCGGGTATCATTCTCAAGAACAGGCAAGATGCCTGTTCCACAAAGAAACAATCAGTTTTCTTGTGGGGCGGGCATCTTGCCCGTCCGAAACAGGTTTATATGGACAAAACCTAGGAAGCAGTTAATCTAAAATCTAAAATCTAAAATCTAAAATTGAATGGTTCGCGTTGCAATTATTGGTTGCGGTATTGTTGGGGCTTCGATCGCCTTTGAACTAAGTCAATTTCCCGAACTGAAAGTTACTGTGTTCGACAAACAGCCGCCTGCTGAAGGTTCTACTGGCGCGGCACTCGGTGTTTTGATGGGAGTTATCAGCCACAAAACTAAGGGCAGAAATTGGCAGTTGAGGGAAACCAGCCTTCAGCGCTACGAAACTTTGATTCCAGAATTGGAAGCAGTTACGGGGCGAAAAATTCCTTTTAACAAACAAGGAATTTTAATGCTGTGTTCGGAGGGAGAGGATTTAAGTAAGTGGGAAAAATTGATAGGAACTCGCGAGTCTCAAGGTTGGCAATTGGAACTTTGGGATCGGGAACGAGTGCGCGATCGCTGCCCTCATCTTGCTGTAAAGGATAACATTATTGCTGCGATTTATTCGCCTCAAGACCGGCAAGTCGATCCGACGGCGCTAACTTTGGCTTTGGTTGAGGCTGCTAAACTCAAAGGAGTTAATTTTGAGTTTGGAGTGGAAGTTCAAGGCATTACTGAGTTGGATTCTCAGGTGTCTGAGATTCAACTCCCATCTTCCATTACTGTCAATAAGTCTTGTGGAACAGGCATCTTGCCTGTTGCTGAAAATTTCGATCGACTAATTGTGGCGGCTGGTTTGGGTTCTGCTGCTGTAACTGCATCGTTAAATCAGTTGGTTGACATTCGCCCGGTGTTGGGACAAGCGCTGCATTTGCTGACGCCCAATCCTGTAGGAAACCCAGATTTTAGCCCGGTAATTACTTGCGATGACGTTCACATTGTGCCTGTGGGAAATCAGGAATTTTGGGTGGGGGCGACGGTGGAGTTTTCCGAAAATGGCGGGGAAATTCAGGCGAATTCTGATATGTTGGAGCAAGTGATGGCGAGGGCGACATCCCTTTGTCCGGCCTTAGCATTCGCCTCAATCATCAGGAAATGGTCGGGATTGCGCCCGCGGCCGGAAGGGCGGCCGGCCCCAATTATCGAAACGCTTCCCGGTAACGATCGCGTTTTCATCGCCAGCGGCCACTATCGCAACGGTGTTCTGCTGGCCCCTGCAACAGCGCGATCGATTCGAGAAATGATTTTGCAATAATTAACAAATGTTAATACAATCAAAATAGCCATTCATATCTTACATCTAAATATGTCCGACAAACCTTTAGGTAAACCGCGCTCTTTGTGGCGAGTAATTTTGCTGTCTGGAGTCAGCTTGCTGCTATATTACGGATGGTACAAATGGATTATTCAAGAAGAATTGCGTCGCTATAACGGCAGCGGTTGGTCGGGAACTCTTTGCTTGCTTCCCTTTGTTTTAGGAGTAGCCGTCCCCCAAGCTTTGCGGATATTCGATCCTGACGTTCCCGGATGGTTTGGTTGGTTTTCCTTGCTGGGTATTGCTTGGATTTACATCGTGCAGTTCAAACTTTACAAGACAGTTAATGAATTGTACCGCCAAGAAGGAATCAAAGAACCGCTAACAGTTTGGTGGCTTTTTGTACCCGGTTTAAATTTAGTTGTGGGCTTGCGGCAAATTCACTTTTTGAGCCAGTTTTGGGCGAGAAAACAGGGAATTGAAGTTAAGGATAACTTAGCCGAAAGTATTCCTTTTCTGTCAGCTAACGCTTAATCTGTATTAAGGCATCTGGACTTGTTGCTGCAATTTCTCTGGGATTTGCAGCGATCGCATCTACATATTCTATTCTCAAAGAGTTACGTGGACTTTTAACATCTCCCAAGTTTCCCGTTCCATGTTCAAGATATTGCCCACTTCTTGCCAAAGTTCCTAAACCTTTAAATTTATGGGAATTTCTTCTTCAATGAGAATATCGCACAAAGTCTCTAACGCCAGATTCCACTCGCCCGCCTGAATATTTGAAACCATAAATTCTATTTGAGTGTCTGACAGTTGTGGTTTCACGATGTTAATGACCGAAAGCATCCAGGATACAAGCCCCCGGATTCATCCGTCCAGAAATAAAAAACCTGTATCCGATGAAACTTGCGCCCCGCATTTATCCGTGGGGTCAAGGCTTCAATCTAAAATCTAAAATCTAAAATCTAAAATCGATTGACTTCATGGAGTTTACTTTCTACAAGTTTATAGTCAAACATGATCCTATCTCCTTCTGGGAGCGATCGCGATCGGGCATTATGAGCCAAGCCACTTGAGAAAAGGAACCGGGTTTCTCACCTACTCAATACTTTGAATTAGTTTAATGTTATTTCTCAGCCATTCATTGACCAAAACTTGAACCTCCATCTTTTTATGCTCAGCAATTTTAGTCACAAATTCCTCGACATCTGGTTCGAGATAAATGGGATAATGAAACGTAGCATCAGGATGGTAAAACTTGCCTTGCTCTGATGAAGAAAAGTCATACTCTGATTTCATAATTTCCTCTCTTGATAAGCTTGGGTTTCAGTCAAATTAGCTTTGCGGGCTGAAATTATCCGAATTATACAGGAGGTGCGATCGGTTTGTTCAAAGGTGTGGATGAAAACCCTTAAAGTTCCTGTTTCATCTAAGCCTATGGTAATCCATCTATCTTCATCTTGACTGTGTTCTTCATCATATATTGTTAATTGAGAACGATCGCGGAAAACAGTTGATGCCAAACGAAAATTTAATTGATGCTTGCGAATATTTTGCTTTTCTTTGGCTGGATTCCAATCAAAGTTATAATCCAAGGCAATTTATTATGGTAAACGAAGCTGCAATTAAATTATAACATAAATTATGAGTTAATGACTTCATGGAGTTTACTGCCAACAAGTTTGTAGTCAAACATGAGTTTATCTCCTTTTGAACTCGATCGCGATCGGGCCTTATGAGCCAAGCCACTTGAGAAACGTATAGCGGAATCTTGTCTGGCGACTTAAATCCTGGTAAGTGACTCCTGGAATCGCGCACATTTTAATCTTAATATTGCTGAACTTAGACTGCACTTCCGATTCCAGCTTGTCGAGAAGTCTTAGATACCCGACTTTGTGAATAAGTCGGATATCTGGGTATTATTCACCAGAACCGATTTGGCAAATCCGCCAAAATGAGTTTGAGTTCCGGTTCATTAACCCGCTTAATTGCTTTAGGAATACTTACCCACTGCCGCTTTCTCTTGCCAGCTTCCGGCCAAATTTCTAGAACTGCTTGCACTTCCATTAAAAATACTTCTACCTGACAAATATAGCCTGACTTTTGATACTCGTAAGTTCCCAGCAAATCCGGGAACACTTTACCCAACAAACCTGCTTCTTCCCAAGCTTCCTTGGCAGCGGAATCTTGGGGGGTCATGTCAGGTTCAATTAATCCTTTGGGAATCACCCAGCGCTTGCTAGCCGAAGAAGTAATCAGCATTACTTCAATTTGTCCGTCTTGAATGCGATAGGGAATTACCCCAGATTGATCGACCAGTAAAGCGATTTTTATACTCATGATTTCTGCAATATTTCTGGCTGCAAAAGCTGCTGTAACCTTATGAACTGTTTACAACTAAAAAATAAAAACAGTATCCTGATTATCGACACTTCCCAAGTTGAGACAGCAATAAAGTGGAGAATAAACATATTTGGCTTTTCCTGTCTGTCGAAAATAGGAAATTCCCCTGCACTCCCACTGAACAATAATATTATTATAATAACTTCGCCAAATCCTCTACCGACAAGCAGATAAAAGCCGATCGCCAATATCTGCCTTTATCTGCGTCGGTAGGATTTTACACCTAATCTTTCTTCGCCTTAGCCTCCAAGTTTTCCATCCGACTCCTCAAATCTTGATTCTCCTTTTTCACCTGATCTAATTCCTCCCGCAACTGCTTTACCGCTGCATCAGAACCAGCATTTTTCTGCACTCTTTGCACAGCTTCATCAGCCATGCGGCGGACGCGGCCATCGGGAGTTTGGTCAGCTAAAGAACGCAAAATGCGAATGGCTTTGCGAGTTTGCATTTGTCCTAATCCCACTACTACAGAGACTTGAGTCAAGAAAAACGTCTCTTTAGATAATTCTGCCAATCGCTGCAAAATCCGTTCTAAATTGACCTTCGTTTGACCACTGGAAATTGTGCCCAAAGCTCGAATTGCAGCCAAGCGCAAAGCTTGCGGAGTACCGGCGGCTGTGTATTTCAAAATTAAATTCAGCGCATCTTCAGAAGTTTTCATCTGCGCCAAACCGGATATCGCACCCGATCGCACTACCTCATTCCACCCCTGACGCTCTTTGAGCACCAATTTTAACTCTTTGAGTACCTGTTCGTCGGTTGGTTTTTCGTCGGGGTTAGCTGCTGAGATTCCGCCAATAGCAGTCGCTGCTGCTGCTTCTACATAATAGCTGTCGTCCCCTTTTTCGACGATCGATCTCAGCGCTTTATAAGTTTCGTGAGTTTGAATTTTACCCAGCGCATTCACCACAGCGCGACGAACACGAGCATCTTTATCTTTTAAACCACTTACTAAACCTTCAAAAACTTGGTCGAGTTTAATTTCAACTAACTGACCGGCAACTTCTGCCCGTACTGCCCAGAACGGCTCTTTCTTGAGAACTTCTGACAGCGTTTTCACAGCTTCTAGCCCTCCCTTCTTCGCCAAAGCTTGGGCCGCGTAAATCCGGGAAACTGGGTCTGTATCGAACTGCAACTGAGCTTTTAGTTCTGCAATTCCATACTCTAAAACAACTGTTTTTAAGTAACTATTGCCGACATCGAAACTGATAAACGCTGGCTTCTCTTCTAGGGGGAAATAGAAGCTTTGCTCGCGTTCGGACACTCGGACTGTGAAAGTTTTTAGGTTCGGGGTTGAAGATGTCCCACTCTCATCCTCTGCTTCTTTTTCTGGCTTGTAACCGAAGCCGATCGGGATTTTCAAATCGAATACATCTTTGCTGTTGCTGTTGCCATTCTTGCTATCTTTTACCTGAGTTTGGGTGACAGTAACTTTTGCTAACTTGCTGTCGCCATCCCAGGAATAAGCAACTTTATAATCGGGATGACCGCCGCGATAAACGTACTGGTCAAACAAAAACATCAGATTGCGACCAGTAGCCTTTTCTATCGCCCTGAGCAAATCGATCGTTTCTACAGTTTTGTGAGCGTTATCCCGCACAAAAGTGTGAATTGCTTTGTAAAATAATTCGTCGCCCAACTCGGCGCGAATCATGTGATAGACGCAAGCACCTTTTTCGTACAAATGGCGATCGTACAATTCAATGGCTTCGCGGTAAACGTGAGTAACGATCGGGCGGCGGTAGCGGGAACTATCTTCAGCTAAATAATTGCGGGCTTCATTTAACATATAGTAAGCCGCGTCTTCTTTGCCATATTCTTTGTCAGTCCAAAGCACCTCGGAATAAGAAGCCATGCCTTCTTTCAGCCAAGCGTGAGACCAATGTTTAATTACTACTAAATCCCCGAACCACTGGTGAGCCAATTCGTGGGCGACTAAGCTTTCAGTACCGCGATTGTCGAGGGCCGCGCGTTCGTCTAACAAGCACCTATCTGTCAGCAAAGTTGTGGAAGTATTTTCCATACCGCCGAAGATAAAATCATCGACGCAGACTTGAGCGTATTTGGGAAAAGGGTAAGGATAGCCAAATGCTTGAGAGAAGAATTCAATCATTTGAGGCGTTTTGCCCATGCTGCGCTTAGCGTCTGCTTCGCGGCTTCTTTCCACGTAATAATTAACGGGTTTGCCGTTCCATTCGTCTTTAATTTCGGCAAAATCTCCGACTGCTAAGGTCATTAAGTACGTCGGGTGTACCTGGGTTTGGGACCAGTGATAAATTTTATCGTCGCCTTCGTTTTTTGTACTAATTAATTCGCCGTTGGAAATAGCAAAAAGTTGTCTCGGAACTTGCACTCGAATTTCCGAAGTTGCCAACTGTCCGGGATAGTCGAAACAGGGAAACCAGAAACGGGAATCTTCGTCTTCGCCTTGAGTCCAAACTTGAGTGGGTTTGTCTGGATAGTGTTTGTCCGGGCCGACGAAATAAAGGCCACGTTGGGGTTTTTCGACCCAGTAGTCGATCGCAATTGTAATTGGTTGGTAAGCTTCTGTTGGTTCGTGTAGTTGAATTTGCAGCACTTCGCCATCGCTGTCGAAATTTTGCTCAATTTCGCCGACTTTTACTGATTTAATATTCAGGTTGACAGCATCTAAGGTTAATTTGTCAATACCGCTGCGGACTGGATTGATGCGGATGCTGCAAGTGCCACGAAAGCTTTGTTTGGGAATATTCAGCACTAAGTCGAGGAAAATATGCTCTACTTGACCAGGGCGATCCGGATTGTAATGCGGCCGAGCACCGGGCATCTCAAAGGATTTGTGAGCGTTTTCAGAATCGAAGTAAGTATTTGACATTGTGATGGCAAAGTTGTGAGTCGAGCGGCGATCGCTGGCAGCGCCGATCCGGCTGAACTGCCAGCTTATTATAGAGTAGCGCGTCCTAGCTGCTGTTGTCGCTAATTTGTTAAAAACTGGGTCTATCGTTGAGGGGATGGAAAATATGATTTTTTCGTTACAATAGTCAGCAAGGTTAATGTCTGCAATCATCAGCCGGTAATTGAAATTCAGAGGGAAATCTGTATGACAGCTACACTATCAGTTCCCAATTCCATCGAGTCTTGGCTGGGCGACGAAGCCGAAGACTTGCTCACCCATCAAGCAAAAGTTCCTAAAGATTTGTTGCACCTGCCGGGCCCGGATTGGGTCGATCGCATTTTTGCTCAAACCGATCGATCTCCTCAAGTTTTGCGATCGCTTCAGCAACTCTATTCTAGCGGACGCTTGGCGAATACCGGCTATTTATCCATCCTGCCAGTAGACCAAGGAATCGAACACTCTGCCGCCGCTTCTTTTGCACCGAATCCCATTTATTTTGACAGCGAAAACATCATCAAACTAGCAATCTCTGCAGGCTGCAATGCTGTCGCGACAACCCTGGGAGTTTTGGGAAGCGTATCTCGCAAGTACGCGCACAAAATCCCTTTTATTATCAAGCTCAATCACAACGAATTGCTAACTTATCCCAATCAATTCGACCAAATAATGTTTGCAACCGTCGAGCAAGCTTGGAATTTGGGAGCAACAGCAGTCGGAGCCACAATTTATTTTGGTTCCCCGGAATCTACGCGACAAATCCAAGAAGTCAGTCAAGCTTTTGCTCACGCTCACGAATACGGCATGGCGACAATTCTGTGGTGCTACCTCCGCAACGATATCTTTAAACAAGACAAAGATTATCACGTTGCAGCCGATTTAACCGGGCAAGCAAATCACTTGGGAGTGACAATTCAAGCTGACATTATCAAGCAGAAATTGCCCGAATGCAACAACGGCTATGCAGCAGTTGCTAAAGCAAGCGACAAGAGTTACGGCAAAACCGATAAGCGCGTTTATTCCGATTTGACAACGGATCACCCGATCGATCTAACTCGCTATCAAGTGCTCAACTGTTATGCGGGAAGGATGGGTTTAATTAACTCCGGCGGTGCTTCCGGTAAAAGCGATTTTGCAGAAGCAATTCGCACGGCGGTAATTAACAAGCGGGCTGGCGGCTGCGGCTTAATTTCCGGTCGCAAAACTTTTCAGCGTCCCTTTGAAGAAGGCGTAAAATTGTTCCACGCGATTCAAGATGTTTATTTGTCGCCTGAAATCTCGATCGCCTAAAAATTTACCGCACTCAATATCACCACCTAAACCTAGCGTGCACCTTACGCACAAATTCCCCTAAACGTAGGGTGCACACTCTGCACCTTACGTGATTAAAATTCTTTAATCTAAGGATCGCGAATTAAATAACTTACAATTTTAATTGTTATTGTGGGATGGGCGTCCCGCCCGTCCAAAAAGGAC
>NZ_JAUBUB010000103.1:5506-22318 GCF_036705265.1 Microcoleus sp. B4-C2 | reverse complement strand
CGTCCTTTTTGGACGGGCGGGACGCCCATCCCACAATAACAATTAAAATTGTAAGTTATTTAATTCGCGCTCCTAACTTATTTTATAAATTCCTGCAACAGCGATGCCCACTCAGCTTCGCAGAATCGTCAACAATCACGAACGGCGCAAGCGGATTTACGCAAATAAAGAGAGGTAAAGACGTTTATGATTCCATTTTCCCTGAAACATCATTACTCTTTCAGCAATGCTGTGGGTTAATAGTAGCGCCGATTACAAAACTTGCCTGGGCGCGATCGGAATTTCAATAATAAACTCGCTTCCCTCTCCTGGTGCAGAAACACAAGTCAATTTTCCACCGTGAGAACTGACAACAATCGAGTGAGAAATAGACAATCCCAAACCAGTTCCCGAACCCACGGGCTTAGTTGTAAAAAATGGATCGAATATCTTGTGCAGCACCTCAGTGCTCATCCCCGGCCCGCTGTCGGCAATTCTAATTATGGCAGAATTCCTGTCTGTCACCTCTGTAGAAATTGTAATCGTAGGCTGTTGATGAGAGTTTTCCGGGCTATCTCTGGCTACGAGGAGAGCATCGATCGCATTTGTCAAAATATTCATAAATACCTGATTCAACTGAGACGCATAACAAGTAATTAGGGGTAGCGTGCTGTAATTTTTAATCACCTCAATTCCCAAACGCCCGCCCTCTTTTCTCAGGCGCGGTTGCAGCAACATCACCGTACTGTCGATGCCTTGATGGATATCTACCGACTTCATTTGCGCTTCGTCGAGGCGCGAGAAATTCCGCAAGCTTAGCACAATATCCCGGATTCTTTCCGCTCCTACTTTCATGGAATCCAGCAGCTTTTGCAAATCCTCGCTCAAAAATTCCAGCTCAATAGTTTCTATTTCTTCTAAAATTTCATCAGCAGGTTCTGGATAGTGCTGCTGGTAAAGCTCAATCAATTTTAGCAAGTCTTGAACGTATTCGCTAGCCGGATTAAGATTGCCGTAGATGAAACTTACAGGATTATTAATTTCGTGAGCTACACCAGCAACCATTTGCCCCAAACTAGACATCTTTTCCGTTTGGATTAATTGAGCTTGAGTTAGTTTAAGTTCGCGCAAAGTTTGTTCTAAACGCTCGTTCTTTTCATTTAACTCCTGCGTCCGCTCTTGCACTTTCTGTTCAACCGAATTATAAAGTAGAGCATTTTCCAAAGAAATAGCAACTTGGGAAGAAAGCAACCTTAAAACTTCCAATCTGTGGGGAGTAAATGCTCCGACAGTCAAATTGTTTTCTAAATAAAGAATTCCGATTAGTTTGCCTTGATTGATGATAGGAGTACACAAAATAGATTGCAGTTTGTGTTTGGCGACGTAAGGATCTGCTGTAAATAGTCCCTCAGTCGCCGCATTGCTCAACACCAAATCTGAGCGAGTCCTTTCCACATAATTAATCACCGTCACCGGTAAATCCTGATAGCCTTCAACAGGGGTAAATTGCAGCACGGCTACATCTTCAGAAAATACTGACGCTTTAGCTGAAATCAACAGTTTGCCATCTCTGACTAAAATCAGAAAACCTAATTGAGCACCTGCATTTTCTAAGGATATTCTCATCAAAGAAGCGAGCAACTTATCGAGGACAATTTCGCTAGAAATCGCCAAAGATGCTTTCATTACCGTTGCCAAATCCAGCACTCTCGCATCGCTTCCCGTAGAAGTATGAATAGTTGTGGTAGTTTGACTGTTGTTAAAACTTCCGTTGATCGGCGTCATTTCCCGCAACTGCGGATACTTCTGTTCTAAATCTTCTACTTTGCGAACTGCACCCCAGCGCAAGTAGCACGAGTGAGCTTCGCGCAAGTGGATTTTGGCATATTGATACTTGCCTTTACTCAACCAAAACTTAGCTGCTAGTTCATTAGCTAGCGCTTCATTTTGGACAAATTCATTGTCTTGGGCTAAATTTATAGAGAAATCGTACAGTTCTACAGCTTCTGAATCTTTCTTGGAAATTCTGGCTATTTCTGCTTGTACTAAAAGGTACTTGTGCAGAAAATTTTCGGCACAGTTGTCTGCCCAAATTTTCATCTGTTTTTGGTTTTCCTCTAACTTTTCCAAGTATTCCTTTTGCTTGTCTTCTGAAACATTTGGGAAAACGGCGGCTAAAGTTAGAGAAAAGAAAAAATTCCATTCAGTAGCGGGTATCGCTCCGGTAATAAAAGATAGCTGTTTTTCTACTTCAAAAGCTAGTTGTAGCGCTTCGTTGAAGTTGCCGTACCAGTACATTACCTGGCATTTGCGAATCTGATAAAGGCAGAGCGAGTACAAATTTTGATGAGTTTGACAGTTGTGTACGTATTCAGCTTCGCTGATATCTTCGCTTTCAAATACAAACTTTTCAGGAGTTAGTTTGCTCAAGTTACGCAGGATTAACTCTACCCCTAATAAGATATCGGTTACGAGCTGATTTTTTGTTTTTTGGCTGAATTGCAAATACCTGCTCGTGTCGGCTAGAATTTGCGAAATTTCTTTACCTTGAAAAAATGAGTTAGCTATGCGGTTGGACAGGATATAACCCGCATACTCTAAATCTCCTGATTCTAAAGCTGCTTGATATCCTTCATTGCTGATTGCGTGGGAATCTTTGATGTGGTTGAACCAGTAATAAAAAATACTGACCAAGGATGAACAGGCTCTGCATTTTAAGCCGATATTGCCCGATTTTTCGCTGAGATTTAGCGAGAGCAAGCCGAATTGATACGCAGCTTTGTAATCTCCCGAAACTGCGTTTAAGAACATACCGTAGCCAGCATAGCAAAGAGAGGCTTCGGGTACTAAACCGTATTGTAGAGAAAGATTGACTCCTTTTAAAACGCTGACTTTCCACAAGTCGGGATTTTTGAGGTACGCCGATGTCAGCAAGTTGGTAATTAATTTGACTGCAACTTTTTTGTCGGGTACAGTCATTTCGGGGGCGTCAATTAGGGAAGCTATTTCTCTACCTGCTAAAATATTCGTGGCTGTTGCAAATTCTTCGGATATGACTTTTTGCAGCCCGTCTAGGGGCAAGTCAATTCCGAGCAAGTCCAAAGCTTTGATTCCGGCTTTAACGGCTTCTTCGTACTTTGCCCGCAGGGTGTACTGCACGATCAGCAGGTTGTAAATTTCTACTTTTTCTAAGGGCGATCGCGCTTTTTCCAGAGTTATATTAATAAATTCTTCAGAATTCTCGAAATAACCGTTTAAATACTCAACATTTGCCCGCTCCATGTGCAAGGCAAAGGCTAAATCGTAGTGGGCATCCCAAATATCGGCGCTCAAACCGTCCATGCCTGCGGTTAAATACTGCAAGGCAGCAACATAAGCAGTGGCATCTTTGGCTCTGCGGGCCGCGTCTAAATTCAGGGTTGCCAGTTCAATTAATTCTCGATCGTCTTTAATTAGCGATCGAGCCACATTCAAGTGATCGACTAATTCAAAGATTCTGTCAGCGCGATATTCAGCCGGAGTGTTTTCTAGGATTTGCCTGCCTATTTTCAGGTGAACTGCCTTTTTTTGCGAGTCGTCGATCAGAGCGTAAGCGGCTTGCTGTACGCGATCGTGCAAAAATTTATAATTCAGAATTAATAGCGGAAACAGCACGTAATCTAATGACTTGCTTTCCAATTCCGAAGTTGGCAGAATCAGTCCAGACTTAATCGCCGGCAACAGGTGAGAAAAAGTTTCCGAAGCTTCTTTTTCATTAATTAAAGAAAGAGTATTTAAGTCAAATTCGTTGCCCAAACAAGCCACCAAACGCAAAACTTGCTGCGTTGAGCTTGGCAGTTTTCTCAATTTTTGTACCATCAAATCTACTACATTGTCAGTGATAGCACACTGCTCAATTTGAGTCATATCCCAATGCCAGCCGCCCTTGCTCCCCGACTGTGGCGGGTGAAAAATTAGCAGGTTTTCCTGATACAATGTTTGTAGGAATTGATTGACAAAAAAAGGATTGCCGTCGGTTTTGCTGATTACCAATTCAGCTAAGGGTTTGACAGATTCTCGATCGCTGTGCAAAGTCTCCGCAATCAAATGAGTTATGTTTTCCACCCCCAGCGGCGACAAAGCAATCTGATTAATGATAGCTTCCTGATTTCGCAGCGTCTCCAAAGTCATCATTAAAGGATGAGTAGGACTAACTTCATTATCCCGATAAGCACCAATTAAAAACAGATATTGCGTAGCTTCATCTGTCATCATCAACTCGATCAATTTGAGAGTAGCCGAATCAGCCCACTGCAAATCGTCGAGAAAAATGACCAGCGGATGTTCTGGCTGGCAAAATACGCGAATGAAATTTTGAAATACTAAATTAAAGCGGTTCAGAGATTCCGTCGGCCCCAATTCAGCTACAGGAGACTGAGCTCCGACAATTAGTTCAACTTCGGGGATGACATCAATAATAATTTGCCCATTTTGCCCGAAAGAAGTGCGGAGTTTTTCGCGCCAAACTGCTAATTGAGCTTCGCTTTCAGTTAACAGTTGCCGCACCAATTCCGAAAAAGCGCTGACAACGGCAGAGTAAGGAATAGTCCGCTTGTACTGGTCAAACTTTCCCCAAATAAAATATCCACGTCGGCGGGTAATCGGTTTGTCTAAAATCTTCACCATTGCAGATTTGCCAATGCCGGAATAACCGGCAATCAGCATCATCTCGCTGCGGGATTTATGCTGTCCTCTCGCCAAAACTGACAAGGGAATTTCTTTTTTCGATTTGCTCTCTTTTTTGATGACAGAAATTTGAGAATCGTCGGTGCGGTAGCCTCGATTATTTGTTGCTGCTACCCGTTCAAAGGCCGCTAAAAGAGTTTCAACTTCTCGCTGTCTGCCGTAAAGTTTTTGAGGTATTTGAAATTTGTCTGAAATATCTTGGCTGCCGAGAGGAAAATCGGAAACAAACCCAGATGTTTGCCACTGAAACAGGCAGGATTCCAAATCTGCTTTTAGTCCCCAAGCACTTTGATAGCGCTCCTCAGCGGTTTTTGCTAACAATTTCATCACAATATCTGAAACAGTTTTAGGAATTTCTGCGGCTATTTCAGCGAGAGGTACTGGCTGTTTGGCTATGTGACAGTGAACTAACTCCATGGGATCTGTAGTGGGAAAAGGGAGTTGTCCTGCCAGGATTTCATAGAAGGTCACGCCGAGGGAATAAAAGTCGGTGCGGTAATCGACTACCCGGTTCATTCTGCCGGTTTGTTCGGGCGACATATAGGCTAAAGTGCCTTCTAAAAAATTAGGATTTTTATTGGGAATATTTTCCAGGTTGGATGCTGTTGAGATGCTGAAATCTATGAGTTTCACTTGTCCTGTAGCAGGATTAAAAACTATATTAGAGGGATTTATATCTTTATGAATTACATTTTTTCCGTGAATTTCTCCCAAAGTTTCAGCAACTTTGATGGCAGTAGTCAGAAATCCTAAAAGGGTAAATTTTTGGGAACCCATAAATATTTTTAAAGATTCCCCGCCAAAATCTTCTAAGATCATTGCCAGACTATTTCTAACCTGTTGCAACTTATACACTTTCACAACTCCGTCCAACAGGCTTAAGTTGGCAGTAATCTCATATTCGCGCTTGTATCTATTCAGTTCTTCGGGAGTCGGATAGTCTTCTTTGATAAGTTTGATAATAACAGGTTGGTTGTTCTGCTCGTTGTGGCCGCGGTAAACCAGGGAAGTGCTGCTTTCATAAATGAGAGCGAGAACTGCAACGCCGGGAATTGCCATCATAGTTGGGTTCTCTCAAATTAGGTGTGCTTGGTCAATGTTACAGGACTTACGCGCGGCGGGCTAGAAACCGGGTTTCTTCGTTGCTAGTCGTTGACAAACCCAAGATTTTTTCGTGTAAATCGGGTTTCTTTTCGTAAATCCTATGTTATTCTTCATTATCGCTCAAGAGCTATCTTTTGGGATGTGTGGGAAAGCAGGCCTTGACAGGAATGAGCTACTGCTGACAAATGCAAGCTGGGGCTTTCGTCACCTCAGCAGTTAGGTAAACAAAATCACAAATACAGGATTTGTGCAACGATTTACTTTAATGCTCGATCGCCATATTGACAACTAAATCATCTCAGATTCCAAGCAATCGCTTGACTTTCGTGGAGCTTCACCACATCTCGTGAAAATACGCAAGTGCTGAAAGATTTATTTTTTCCGGCGATCGGGTAGGAATTTGCGGTGCTTCAAAAAAACGACCGGTGCAAATCTTAACTATAATTCGCGACCGAGGCGCTGAGGGAAGTAAGTGTTGCTTCGGAATCTGAAATTTCCTTCAGTTCTATCTATTTTGACCATCGATTAACAATACTAACTGACAATCAAGCATCCAGAATACAAGTCCCCGGATTCATTCCTTCGCAGACTGAGGACCCAGAAATAAAAAACCTGTATCCGATAAACAAACCCCCGAATTTATCTCGCGCAAGTCAATGCTTCAATTCTAAAATCTAAAATCTAAAATCTAAAATCTAAAATCGATTGACTGTTTGAGCAGAGTAAATTTGACAAAAAATGCAAAATTATTGCACCTTGTCTGGTGCGCGGCAGCGAACCCTAGGGCGATAGAATTTGCCGAACTCTGAAGAAAATCTTAGGAAAGATTAAGAATTATTGCCATAAAACTCAGGTCAATTTGTTTGGATGACGAGCCAAATCCCCAGCAGGTAAAGCGTTTGAGCATTTCCCCAATTTGTAAATCCTCAGAAAGTTACTATTTCTAAAGGATTCATCCGGTGAGAAAATCAGAAACAACCTTAAAATTTAGCAGTAATCGCCCGATCGGGCAATTCTCAACCAGCACCAGGAAAAAAACTATGAAATTGGCTTATTGGATGTACGCAGGCCCAGCCCACATCGGCACTTTGCGCGTCGCCACTTCCTTCAAAAACGTCCATGCAATCATGCACGCACCGATTGGAGACGACTATTTCAACGTCATGCGTTCCATGCTGGAGAGGGAACGGGATTTCACCCCGGTAACTACCAGCGTCGTTGACAGACACGTACTGGCGCGGGGTTCGCAGGAACGGGTGGTGGACAACATCACCCGCAAAGACAGAGAAGAACACCCAGATTTGATCGTGCTCACCCCGACTTGCACCTCCAGCATTCTGCAAGAAGACTTGGAAAACTTCGTGGAACGAGCTCAATTGGATGCCAAAGGCGATGTATTGCTGGCGGATGTTAACCATTATCGGGTAAACGAACTGCAAGCTGCCGATCGCACTTTAGATCAAATCGTCCAATTTTACATTAACAAAGCCCGCAAAAAAGGCGATTTAGTAGAAGCCAAAAGCGAAAAACCATCTGTCAACATTATCGGTATGTCTACCCTGGGTTTCCACAACCAGCACGACTGCACTGAGTTGAAGCGTTTGATGGCAGATTTGGGCATTGAAGTCAACGAAGTTATTCCCGAAGGTGCTTCGGTTCACAACTTGAAAAGACTGCCGCGCGCTTGGTTTAACTTGGTTCCTTATCGGGAATTGGGGATGATGGCTGGGGAGTATTTGCAAAAAGAATTCGGTACGCCGATGGTGGATATTACGCCGATGGGTGTGGTAGAAACTGCGCGCTGTATCCGCAAGATTCAGCAAGTTTTGAATGCTCAAGGTGCGGATGTTGATTACGAAAATTTTATTGACCAACAAACTCGATTTGTGTCGCAGGCTGCTTGGTTTTCGCGATCGATCGACTGCCAAAACTTAACGGGCAAAAAAGCCGTCGTATTTGGCGATAATACCCACGCTGCGGCGATGACGAAGATTTTGGCTCGCGAGATGGGAATCCACGTTGTGTGGGCTGGAACCTACTGCAAACACGATGCTGATTGGTTCCGGGAACAGGTAAGCGAGTATTGCGATGAAGTGCTGGTGACGGACGATCACGGGGCGATCGGAGATGCGATCGCCAAAGCGGAACCTTCGGCGATTTTCGGTACGCAAATGGAACGTCACGTTGGTAAGCGGTTGGATATTCCCTGCGGCGTAATTGCTGCACCGATTCACGTCCAAAATTTCCCGATCGGCTACAAGCCATTTTTGGGTTATGAAGGCACGAATCAGTGCGTAGATTTGGTCTACAATTCCTTCACTTTGGGAATGGAAGACCACTTGCTGGAAATCTTCGGCGGCCACGATACCAAGGAAGTGATTACGAAGGGTATTTCGGCTGACTCTGATATGGGTTGGACGAAGGATGGACAAGCTGAGTTGAATAAAATCCCCGGTTTTGTGCGGGGTAAGGTGAAGCGGAATACTGAGAAGTTTGCGCGCGATCGGGGGATTGATAAGATTACCGTTGAGGTGCTTTACGCAGCGAAGGAATCTGTCGGCGCGTAGGTTATTGTTGGGGTGGGCATTTGCCCACCTCACTGCTAATCTATTGAATCCCAATCTTAGTAAACTTAAAATCTTTCCAACCAGTTTTCCAAAGCTAAGTCTATCAAAAATTCTAATTGTGTAGATTGGTTTGTTACAGTTGCCGGGTTTATAAACTTTTCAAAATTTTGAAAGTTATAAAAAGTTGACACCCCTCTTTTACCTTGAGGGATATAGCCTGCTAAGATAACATTCTGCAACTCATCAGCAAGGACTTGCATTCTGCCTAGAGGTTGCCTGTAACTTACTGATTGTTTATCAGGGATGGGTAGATACAAGTAAATTCCCGGATAATTTGATGAATTAGCCCGATTCATTTTTGATGAACTGCTATGACGAATTTCAGCACAAATTTTACTTTGACCGCGACCATACTTAACAACACCACTAGCAGTGATTTCCTGAATTTTCTCATGGAAACAAAGAATCTGTTCTCTAATTTTAAGAACTTTTTCCTGATGATCAGAAGTGCATTCTGCCATAATATTAGACAATGCTTTGGGTGGTTCCGGTAAATTTGCTGCTATATCCCAAATATCTTCTTTACTGTGTTGAAACTCTGCACTAAAAAATTGACCTGTATCTATATTATTAAAATTTATAAAAAGTTTATTCTCCTCTTGAATTACCTCAAATTTCAATAACTCAAAAGATAGTTGGCTGTACTTTATATCTATTAAGTTTTGTTTGTGAAAGCTAGGTGCAATCGCGATCAACCTAATAGGTTTGATATAATCAATTTCCCGATCGTAGGGTTTAAACTGAATCACATTACTATAATAACGAGTTAATTGCTGAATAAGACTTCTATCTGCCTCATTTTTTAGCTCTTGCACTACTAACTGTTTATTTTCATCTATTGCCAAAATATCACAAACTTCTCCGTTAACTGTATGTTGACGCTTCAAAGGTGTTAGTCCAAACAAACAATCCAAGTTATCATATACAAAATCTTCCAAGGCTTTTTCACTTCCAAATCCCCATTTGTTTCCTGATTTTTTCAGTATAGTGTTAATAGCAGGAGTTCTAATAGACTTTCCGTGTAAGGACCGCTGCCTAGATTTAATTCTCAACTGTTGTTCGCGACGCTTAGCTTTTTCTAGCAAATCCTCGGCTTGCATTATTCTTTGAAATGGCTTAGTCATATTAAGTTGATGGATGTAATAAATATAAACTTCAACATATCACATTAGAGGAATTCCGTCAATCAATACTTTCTAGTTTTCATCATCAACGCTTGCGTTTTCAAACCAAATGCGATCGCCTTAATAATGTTCATTTTAGATAAACTTCCCGATTCTTTCTTCGCGCATATCGGGAATAATCGTATCCCAATTAATCAGTTCTAGATTTTTTATTGACAATGCTTTGACGACTAAAACTCCACTAACATAATGAACGTCGCACTCTTCATCCATATTTGCTGGTTGGCTATTGCCAGTTTCATCTGGCGGTGAAGCTACTTCTTGCTTTCTCCGCTGCCATAACAGGAAATCAGCAAAGTTGAGGATTTCTTGCAATTCGATTTCAGAGAAATTTTTCAGTTTGTCCACAATTTGTTCTTGGATAGGAATCACGGCTATTTTTCCTTGCTTAACACGATCGCTAGATTCAGTTTAACCTGAGACAGAATCGATCGCCCTTCGCCCTTTTCCAACAAGCGTGCGATCGCCCACGAGGAGAATTTCTACAATATCAGATGAGCCAATCTTGCTCTCATGCAAAAAATTATGTCAACCTCTACGAAAACCTCCCAAACCACCACGCTTGATATAACTATCACTTACGAAAAAAAATAATTGATTGAATGCTGATCTAAAGTGCGATCAATTTCTTGAGCGCACTTTTTATCCCGGAAAGCGTGCACAAAACAAAAACCCTCCCCAACAAGGAGAAGGGAGGGTGAAAAGACAGTGAGAAACTTAAGTTTTTGCAGAATTAACAATAAGGAGTTACATCTTCGCCACATTCGTCAGCCAAATAACACAAAGCTCGAAAGCGCAGCCCAACCACTTGCTCGTAAAGCGGATTTAACTTGCACAGCGGCGGAATGGATAATAAAGTGCGATCGCCAATTTTGACTTCTCGCTCAAACGGACACTGGCTGGGAATATACTTACACAGAAACCGTGCCAACTTTTGACTTTTAATTGCAGTGTTATCAAGCCATTGTTTTAGCGGATGCAAGGGGTCAAAGTGTGGCTTTTGACCGTAAGGCTGAGAATTTGTAGCGACATTAACGGCGGTTTCTTGTTTGCCAAATCCTACCCAATGTGGCAGAGTTCGGTAGGAGACTGTATGATCAAATACGTTCATTTTGCTCTCTTCCTCTTTTATAACGAGGTGCCAAGAACTCTCTGTAGAGCTTGTGCGATATTATCTACAATCAGTATCTACAGCATCTCGTTTTGCTTTACCGGATTGAACTTCTTAAATTAATGACTTAGGGCGAGAAAAGTTGTTCCTGATTTTTTTAAAAGGCGGTGTGCGCTCTAAAAAGTGTCCTCATTTCAAGCCCAACAATTGATTGAGAGGGTAAAAATTCTGTCTTCTACGTTTTAGCTTCAACCTTGGGTTGAGTCTCCTTTTGTAGTTCAATTACAATTGTGACGCATCGAGGTGAATTATCCTATACGTGAAAATGCGGAATTTTTAATAAAAGTTATTATATTTTTAAATAAGCTCTGCTGCAAACAACCCTGAAACCTCGCCCCAACTATCTTTGCTCGCGATCGCTCAGAAACTTCTACAATGAGAAATAATCGGTATCACCGTCCTCACCACCCATGAGTAACCCAGAAACCAAAGCTATCACCCGCGAATTGCAAAGCCACGCCGCCATTCTCGGTGGCTTCGTCTCCCTCCTCTGGATTATCGAAATTGTCGATGTATTCCTATTCGGAGGCAGGCTGAATGCTTACGGAGTCCGCCCCCGCAACCTCGACGGACTTCAAGGCATCCTGTTGATGCCTTTTCTGCACGGCAGTTTTGCTCACTTAGCCACCAATACCCTCCCTTTTGTGACATTGGGTTGGTTGATCATGCTGCGAGAAATTAGCGACTTTTTTATCGTGAGTGCCGTCACTGTGCTAGTCAGCGGATTCGGAGTTTGGCTGACTGGCGCGCCCTATTCCGTTCACATTGGTGCCAGCGGATTAATCTTTGGTTACTTCGGCTTCTTGCTGCTGCGGGGCTATTTTGAACGCAGCTTTACATCTATTTTGGTATCTTTAATTGTCGGTTTCTTCTACGGCAGTTTAATTTGGGGAGTTTTGCCCTCGCAGCCGGGAATTTCCTGGCAAGGGCATTTCTTTGGCTTCGTCGGCGGGGTATTAACAGCTCAACTTTTGGGGCGGCAGAAACGGCGAATTAGCTAGAATAAGACTGAGGCTGCATCCTATCATCACCTTGGTTTATTGCTCATAAATTATCTAAAAGCGTAGCTTTTTTGTCAATAAACCTGGTTTCTTGTGTAACAATTGCCTCCCGGAAAGCAAGACTAACTGCTGACCAATAATTCAACGCGGGCCGGCAAGCACACAGTAAAAACCGAACCGCAACCTAACTCGCTTTCAACCTGCATATCGCCACCCATCATCACGCAAAAGTGACGGCTAATAGTCAATCCCAAACCCGTGCCGCCATACTTGCGCGTAGTTGATGCGTCGCCCTGCATAAATGCTTGAAATAAATGCTGCAATTGTTCGGGGGGAATCCCAATGCCCGTATCAGCTACGCGAAAAATTATTGAGTCGGAAGGTTCTGCTATTTCTTGAGTGGTTAAGCTGTCATGTTTAACTCTTTCAATACAGAGGGTAATAGTGCCATGTTCCGTAAATTTGGCTGCATTGCTCAGCAGGTTGAGCAATATTTGACGAGTTTTGGTAATGTCAGCATACATCATTCCCAAGTCGTCAGCAACATCAACTTCAAACTTATTTGAATTTTTATCTACCAAGGGTTTGACAGTAGAAACTACCTCGTCAATTAAATTAACCGGGTTGAAAGTTTCTAAGTAAAGTTCCATCCGCCCCGCTTCAATCTTAGAAATATCTAGAATGTCGCTAATTAAAGATAGCAAGTGTTTACCGGCAGTTTGAATTTTTTGCAAGTCGGGGATAAAATCTTCGCAGCCTAAATCCTCGGCGTCTTCTGTGAGCATATCGCTGTAACCAATAATCGCGTTGAGGGGAGTTCGCAATTCGTGGCTCATATTAGCTAAAAAGGCGCTTTTGGCTTGGTTTGCAGCTTGAGCGGTTTGAGCGACTTTTTGGAATTCTTCTGCTAATTTTCGCTGGGTAATATCTTCAGCAATACCGACGATGCGGTAAATTTCTCCGGTTTGGCTGCGGACTGGAAAAGCCCGATCGCGCACCCAGCAAACTGAACCGTCCGAGCGCACTACCCGATACTCCTCATCATAATCGCCCCGCCCCTGTTTCGCAAAAGCAGCCTTGACGCGATCGAGATCCTCCCGGTGAATAGCATCCCAAAAAGCCTCCGGTTCTGACTGCAAACTCTGACAGCTCAAATTCCATATTTTCTCGCAAGCAGGGCTCACATAAACTAGCTGCTTTTGATTGGGTTCTCTAATCCAAAATACCTCATGAATATTTTCTGCCAACTGGCGAAACCGCTCCTCGCTGGCCCGCAACTGCCCCACAGCACTGTGAAATTCAGTCACATCCTGAATCAGCGATGCCACCCCGATAATGCTGCCATCAGCATCAACCAAAGTCGTATTGTACCACTCGCAAAGAATAATTTTTCCGTCTTTTCTGATGTTCTCGTTAATACTACTAATTCCTCCTTTATTAGTGAGCAAAGTTATAGATAGTTGCCTGACATACTCCTTAGCATTTTCAGGAACTATGAGATCGACTCCGTGGCATCCCATAGCTTCCAAGCGGTTGTATCCAAAAATTCTTTCCGCTGACAAATTCCATTCCGCTACTTCAAAGTTTAGATTCCATTCAATCGCTCCCAAAGGAGTTTGGTGAAGATGGAGAGCCAGTTTTTGCTGCGATTTTTTCAGAGAAATAATTAATTGATTTTTGTCGGCGATCGCAGATTCCACCCGATCTTCGAGAGTAGTAAACGACTCTTCCAATTGAGCGGCCATCATATTAAAAGAGCGAGCCAGGACACCCACCTCATCCTCTCGCTCTACAGACGCCATCAAGCGGGAATCTACCGCCATCCCGTCCCATTCTCCCCGGGACAAAGCCTCCGCAGCCTTGCTCAGACGCCGAATCGGTACAACAATCCACCTAGAAGTCAGAGCGCCAATCGCCGTTGCCAGCACCAAAGCACCCAGACACATCACCACAGTATACCGAGTGTTGGCATTAATCCTTTCCATAAAATCGGCTTCAGGAACCGTCACCACAATCAACCAGTCGAGGCCCCTGCTGTCTAAAAGCGGCGTCACCTGTAGAAATTGCCGTTGACCGTCGATCGTAAAATCTAACTGGCGAGATCTGTCAATTTTGTGCAAATCCCCGAAGCGTTCAGTCAAATAGCGGGCGGTCGATCGAATGAGAACATTCTTGCTGCTCGTTGCCACAATCCGTTTTGCAACACCATTGCTAACAATAAATGGCGGTTCCAGAGTAGAATTTGCCACCAATTGCCCCGACCTTTCTACAATAAAAGTCTGTCCTGATTTGCCAATTTTTAGACTTTCTAAGAATTGATTGAGCTTGGAAAGTGCCAAGTCAGAACCCAGGATGCCAATCAGTTTACCATCATCGCCATAAACTGGTACAGCCGCCGTAATCGCTAGTTTGGGAGCGTCAAAATAATTATAGATTTTACTCCAAGTCGGTTTGCCTGCGCGCACCGGAGCTATGTACCAAGGTCGGACGCGGGGGTCGTAGTTGAGAGTAGTTTTTAATAGCTTGGTTGGTTCCCCGAACTCGGACGGCGCGTAGGTGTGAAAGTTATAGCCAGTAGATTGATTAGAAATCTGAATTTGCAACTTGCCGTCGTCGAGGCGTTCCACTCCAATAAAATCTTTTTCTTCGGATGCGAATTGAATGTAGCTAATTTTATCAAAAATTTTGATTTGTTTGTAGAAGTAGCGTTGCAAACTATCACTATCCTGCACGTTCACAATGCCAAGACGGATGGCATCGAGATTGAGCTGATTGATTTGGTGTGGCGTTTCAATATAACTGTTAATATGTTGCTGGATACGCGATGTGACTTCTGTCCGCAGTTGGGCGGCAACATCGTTGACGGCTATGCGCCCGTTCCGCAACGACAGCCACCCCGTCAACCCTACAGCAGCGAAAGTCTGGAGTGCAAAAGGCACAACAAGGACGATGCGAATTGGCACTTTGCGCGACATTTTTAAAATCGGGTCTGTCAGATATTTGATTGGCATGGTAAAGCAGAATTATTATGAACCCACAACATTCCGGTCATTCGATTTTAGATTTTAGATTAAAGAATTGACTTGCACGAGATAAATCCGGGGGCTTGAGGATTTTAGATTTTGGATTTTGGATTGATTCCACGTATAAATCACGTGGCGGGTACCACCTTTGAAATTATTGGTCAAGTACAACTTGATGAGCGCAGGTTTTGAAGTTGAGATGGTTTTAGTAGGCGAAGTGCTGTTAATAACTCGGAATCTGCCCCTGGCAACTGAATTTTTAACGACTGCCACCGCCATCTTAGCGCGATCGTCCGCTTTGGGAGCATTGGCGATCGCACCGGGTTTTTTTAGCCTTTTGGCGGTCTGCAACGAACTATTTTCGTGAAAAACAACCGATGGATCGCCGCCCGTGCGTCAAGCACTAACTATTTTTCCACTCATGAGGCGCGCTAATCAAACCAATAGAGTTTTTGGTTGACTCATGTCTGAAATGACGTATTTTGGCGTTTAAACCCCCTTGCTGCGTCAGTTATATTTGACCGATAGCGCGATCGAAAGTTATAAGTTTTGACAGTAAATTTAATTGATATCTCCACAAGCAGCTACTTTTGATAGAGTACAACTTAATTGCGACTGGGTAAAATAAGGATAGTAGGATGCAACTAGCGGAGGCATGGATGATGAACGCAGTTATTGCTACTCTTGGCACTGCTCTCGGACTGAGCTCAATTTTTATCGGTTTGACCCCGGCGGTTCTCGCCCAACAAAGACTGCAACCAGCGCCCCAATATTCGGAAACGACTTTATCTGGGGACTCGTTGAGGACTGTGGAGGACAGAACCTTAGATTCGGACTACCAAAACTTGATTGGTGAACCAGAAACGGCGGCTAATTCTTCTAGAAGGGAAAGAAGCTTGGGCGACACATTTCGCCTCAAAATCGAGGGCCCATTAGAATTTATTACTACTCCTTCGGACGCCCAGCGTCAAGGAAATCCTTTACCTCCCAAACAAACCGACAGCGGTACAGAAGCGGGAGTTCAGATTCAGCTAGGACTTTAGCAATTTTAAATGAATTCATTTGAAGCAAACGAGCGTTCGCGGAACCCCATATTTGATTCTCGGAGTTATTGTGACTGCGATCGCTTTTTTATCTGAGTTTTATCACCAGTTTTGTGCGGTTTCCATCACACAAGGTTCTCTATTGTGAACCTAAAATTAGACCAATTAAACTTCCGATACAGACTGATTAGCTACATATCTTTACAAAATCGCATAAAACTGGCGGTGAAGGTGATGAGAAAGGCTCAACTGATCGATTATTTGCGGGGAGAGTTGGCGATATCGAATTCGGCGATCGCCGTTGCTCTCCGACACGGTGAACAAGATGCCAGCGAACTGCCAATGGTTCTGTGGCAGTACGGGTTAGTGACACTGGAACAGTTAAACCTGATTTTTGATTGGTTGGAAGCTCAGCCGACTTAGAAATTTAAAATCCTGATTTAAAAAAAATGGATATGGGATTGCAATTTTTTAACAAATAAAGCTTGCACAAACGGTCGTCGAAAAGTATAGGGTTGAGTGTTTAGGTTGAGGGTGGGTCTTATTTTGTCCCAATTATAAAAATCCAAATATTACAGTAGGGACACAGCAGTGCTGTGTCCTCATTTTTGTTGCCGCCTAAAATAAACTGTTTTCAATCTGTCGAAGAGGCGATCGCCTACGGCATCAAACAGACGGCATAAAACAAACCCCAGCAACTTTTAGGATGCCGGGGCTTGTCTTATTTAATTTGGTGGCGGGAAGTGGATTTGAACCACTGACCTTCGGGTTATGAGCCCGACGAGCTACCAGGCTGCTCTATCCCGCGTCGCTTTCTCTCTCTCTAGTGGTTTCCAAAAACAAAACCCTGAAACCTTAAAGATTACAGGGTTCGCTTGAATTTGGTGGCGGGAAGTGGATTTGAACCACTGACCTTCGGGTTATGAGCCCGACGAGCTACCAGGCTGCTCTATCC
>NZ_JAUBUB010000103.1:0-5406 GCF_036705265.1 Microcoleus sp. B4-C2 | reverse complement strand
CGCGTCGCTTTTTGTCTCTTTACTAATATAAACATATCTTTCTGAAAATTGCAACCCCTCCATCAAAAAAACTTTTTAGATTGTGGGAGGGGTTGCTGAAATCGGCGATCGAGTCTCGATCGCCCTAAAGCATCGAAACTTCCCCGATTACCTCCAAGCGCTTGAACTCACTCAGAGTCAGGTAAGTCTCCGCCAGAGTTTCGGCGATCGTCGGAGTAATCCACCCCAACTGCTTGAGCAAGTGAATCGCCACAGCAAATTGAGCACGCTTTCCTCCATCCGTCACCTTAATTGCCAAGCCCATGCCTTCACCAACGCGGCCAATGCACTGCACCCCTTCGGCGCCGGACTTGCTCACCAATTCCCCTTGAGTCAAACGCATCAGTTCCGTGTCAAATTTGCCCTCACCCGCAACCATCATCGGGTGATGAGTCATAGCGCGGACAATCCGCTCCATATCCACATTGTTGCCGGAGGCTAACTGAGCGTACAAAGACGCCATTTGCCCCAACTGCAACAGATAGGTAGGAGCGCCGCAGTCGTCGCGAGCGCTGATAAACTCTTCGGCAGGCATGGCCAGCAAGTCAGCCACTTTGCCCAAAATAAGCTGCTGGACGGGATGTTTGCGCCGTAAATAAGTGTCCAGAGGCCAGTGCAGTTGCTGGCAGACAGCCAGCATTCCGGCGTGTTTGCCGGAGCAGTTGTATTGCAGGGCGCTCTTTTTGCCTTCGGGAATGGGGCATTGAAGTTTAGAGGGGTCAATGTCGCAGCGCCACAGGACGTTAAATACCTGGCGCGATTGCTCGATCGTACCTTGATGGGAACTGCAAATAATCGCTAAATCTCGATCGGTCAATTCGTAGCGTTCTAAAGTGCCAGTCCCCGTCACCGCCAAAGCTTGAAAAGGCTTGAGTGAAGAACGGACAAATGAGGCCGTTTCCGAGTTACCAGCAACAGACAGAACGCGCCCGCGGTTGTCGCAGACAGCGGCCTGGGCGCGGTGCCTCGATTCCACAATACCTTCGCGCAGCAGTGTGACTTCCAGTTCGGGAGCTTGGGTTCGTTTTCCCCTTGTCATATCAATTTTAGATTTTAGATTTTAGATTTTAGATTGGGGCCGGTGGAAGTTATGAGTTGCGAGCTGCCAGTTAAGAGTTATAAAGTTAATCTTTCGGCGATCGTTTCTCACTCATGCACGGGAGTGTGCCGGCGTTGGCTGTGCGCGGCAATCTCAAAACTCAAAACTCCCGAACCGAACCGATTACAAACAACTCCAAGTTAGTCCCCCGGCAACCAGCAATACTGTCAAACCATAAAATGTCTGCCGCAGACGCCTGAGAATTGGTTCTAGTTGGTAGTTAACAATCAACTGATCTTGAAGCAAAACTTCGGGAGTTTTAGGCCAAGATTGACAATCGTACCAACCAGACTCTTCGTAGACGACCGTGGGATTTGAAAGGCGCGATCGCACGTAGAACCAACCCAAGTAGAGTCGCAGCAAAGCTAATCCTAGAATAAAACCGGCACCTGCGGCACCGCTGAGGACAAACTGAGCTGGATACTTGCTTGGAGCAAAGCTAGAAGCAGCTATCGGCACCGATACCAAGCAACTCCAAGCCCACACCCAAGCTAGTTTTGCCAGGTATCCGGGCCAATTGAGTGTTACCCAGCTAAAAAACCAGGATTCTTTAAGTTCTTGGTATTCATTGATCGGTCGCTGTTCTTGCGGAACGGGACAAATAGAAGCAGAAACGTTTTTCACATTAGCCATCCTCACGGCGTGGGGGAAAAGTCAATGCGTTCGGCGTGTCCCCAGAACGCTTCTAAATTGTAGAACTCCCGCTCTTGAGGCTTCAAAATGTGAATGATCGCGTCGCCGTAGTCCATGACGACCCAACTAGCGTCTGATAGGCCTTGTGTACGCAGTGGCAAGCGTTGCCACTCTTCTTCCACTTGGTCTGCTATCGCTTGGGAGATGGCTCGTACCTGCACGTTGGAAAATCCGGTGATGATCGCAAAGTAGTCTGCCAAGTAGCATACTTCTGCCACCCGGAGCAATACAATATCTACTGCTTTGCGGTCATCGGCTGCTTGGGCAACGGTCATGATCAGGCCACGAGCTTCGTCTGAGGAGGTGCCGTCCGTTGCTGTAGACTGGGCCCTGGAGTATTCGAGTTGAGTTAGATCTGACATTAAGTGTTTAATTTCCTAATTGATACGGTAAGGGGGAATCGGTGCGTTTTCGCGATCGGTTGTTGACAGTTTGAGACGGGAAATAGGAGTTAGGTTGAAGCCAAAAGTAAGGACAGGATTGCTGATAAATTTTACTTTTAACTTGTGATTTGTTCGATCGACTTCTGGGTCGAATTTCCTGTTTCCGGCGATTCGCGGGCCATTTGCAGCGCCCAATTCCGCGTAAGTACGGTGCGGGGGTGGATGTAGCAGCGAGTTTCTAGCAAATATTTAAGAGAATAATCGCTAGTTTGCCACACGGCTGCATAAAGATTTTGCCAGCTTGCCTCACGCAGTGCTTCTAGTTGGGCTGTGTTGCCGCGGCTCGGCTCTATGGTATCTGCTATGAATACGGTACAACTGAGCTGGCTCATGTTTGGTCTGCCGAGGGTGTGATTGGCGATTGCGTCCAAAATTTCTCGATCGACCACCCCGAATTCGTCTCTGGCGACGATCGCGCTGGCGTCTGCGTGCAGCAAATGCGGGTGTGCTTCCAACACTGAGTCTAACTCTAAACCTTCCTTCTGGGCCATGTGCAGCAGCAGTGGAGGTTTGAAGTATTTTGCCAAATCGTGCAACAAACCTGCCGATCGGGCTTTTGCTTCGTCGAGGCCGTAATGGCGAGCCAAGTCACCTGCTACCTGTTCGACTCCGAGGATATGTTTGATTCGGGCAGCAGGAACGCGCTCACAGAGCCAAGCTAGGACGTTTTCGCGCGCGGGTGCAAGTGTCAAATATTAACTCCAAAATTGTATGAGCTACTATTTTAGCGTTTTGTTTCGATCGGCTGCGGTATCGGGCACGCAGGCAGGGCGGTTTCATTTTCACGAAAATCGCGATTTTGACTCTTGTAGTGCCAAGAATTCCTACCCCCCACAGACGATGATTCACAAGCCTTGGCGACATGGGGGCAGCCACTCTTTGCTGCTCCTACAAGAGAATGAAACAGCCCTGCCCTCTTCTTTCAATTTCGCGGCAGAGTATAATAGAACAAAATCTCTCAAACCTTAGCTGGGTCTATGGTTAAGCCTCGCCAAGCTGATTCAACCTTGAAATTGATTGATGAGTATTGTCACTAACCTGTGGAGCATTTAAACCAGTAACGAGGCTTGTAGGGTGCATCAGGAGTGAACACTTACGCGCTTATGCGGAAAACACTTCTGTAATGACGCACCCTACTATCGTCTTTTAAATGCCGAACAGCTTATTACAGAAATCTGTTTTCAGAAGTCAGAAGCTTCAAAGCTTTTACACACATTCATGCTAGTGTAATTTTTGATATTAAACGTAAGACACTACCAGCCATTGCAGAGATAAAGGGGCTAGAAAATGCTCAAGGGCTGCATCACTTTGGTTGGCTCGATTAATAGCGTTAATTGATTTTTCTTCTAATCCCTTATTTTACTTGATGAAGAAGAGTAAAATATTATTTTATTCTGCTGACTGACAGAATAGGGGTAATAGTTTCATCAGTTATTGAAGAAGCAATCATTGTTCTAGACACTGCTGGTAATACAAATATACGGTAGACTAGGGAAGTAAATACGCAGGGTAAGTCGGCTCAGTATCACACATTTTTTAGTTGAGATAAAATCCATCCAAAAATTTTATTTTCGTCTAGTTCCGAAGTATAGTTTGCTTTTGAATGGGCAATATTTGATGTAGAATGGGTTCTTCAAGCATTTCCGATGAGCGAGATCGTTAGGTTGCTAGAAGAGGGCATGAGGGCTACCATTGAGTATTTTTACCTCAAAACTATCAAGGAGAAACAACCAAGTTGAAAACCTTTCCACGCTTGGGCTTAAACTGAACTACCTCAAAAAATAGCTGTTTGGGGCGATCGCCTCCTGTGAGCTTCACGACTGCTAGACGCGATCGCCATCAACATCTCAAATGAGTTATATAAACATACTTATGGATAATTTTCGCTCCAGTGGAGACAAGTTCTAAACAATTAATAATATGGCTTCAGTATCGAAGGAGCTGCGATCGTTCGTACAGAACGCCCACTGACAAGTCCAGCAACATTAGAGACCATTGAGAATTTACCAAGTTTGCTGAGTAAACTAGAGATATACTAACCCCCAATTTATTGAGTGAGGACTGGACAATGGAGACAATTACTGATCTGCCGGGGTATCGGATAACAGAACAACTCTATGCAGGATCTCGCACTCTAGTCTATCGAGGTATTCGGGAGAGCGATCGCACTCCAGTCGTCATCAAACTGCTGCGAAACGAATACCCCAGCTTCAGCGAACTGGTGCAATTCCGCAACCAATATACCATCGCCAAAAATCTACGTCTGCCTGGAGTGGTTGAACCCCTCGATTTAGCACCTTACAAAAACGCCTATGCTTTAATCATGGAAGACTTTGGAGGAGTTTCCCTGTCTACTTATCTCCCAGCAGCAAGTGATAAAAACCAACCCGATACATCTCTATCTTTAGAAAATTTTCTCAACCTAGCCAGGGAACTAGCAAATATTCTCCACTCTCTCTACCAAAACCGAGTTATTCATAAAGATATCAAACCTGCCAATATTCTGATTAACCCACATAGCAAACAAATTAAACTCATTGACTTCAGTATTTCTTCCCAACTGTCGAGAGAAACCCAAGAAATCCAGAATCCCAACACCCTCGAAGGCACATTAGCTTATCTCTCCCCAGAAAAGACAGGAAGAATGAATCGAGGCATTGACTATCGGAGTGACTTTTATTCCCTGGGTGTGACCTTCTATGAATTGTTGACAACACAGTTACCCTTCGAGTCAGACGACCCAATGGAGTTAGTGCATTGTCATCTAGCCAAACAGCCGATTCCGGTACATCAAATCAAGCCAGAAGTTCCCCTAATTTTATCCCAAATTGTTAGTAAACTGATGGCAAAGAATGCGGAAAATCGCTATCAGAGTGCATTAGGATTGAAACACGATTTAGAAATTTGTCTAGCTCAATTACAAAACACGGGTAACATTGAGACGTTTGCATTGGGAACGCGGGATATTACAGACCATTTCCTCATCCCCGAAAAACTTTACGGCAGAGAAACAGAAGTTGAAACCTTATTAGCAGCCTTTGAGCGAGTCAGCAGGGGCAGCACCGAAATGATGCTAGTATCCGGTTACTCTGGCATAGGTAAATCCGCCTTAGTACAAGAAGTTTATAAACC
>NZ_JAUBUB010000102.1:0-22648 GCF_036705265.1 Microcoleus sp. B4-C2 | reverse complement strand
CGAGCGCGAGCGGACTCGAGCCGCTCGCGCTCGACTATTATAATTTACTTGGGGACAATTAATCCACCCTGCTAGCCCCCCTTAAGAAGGGGGGGACAAGAGTGCAGTCAAAGTCAACCCCTACTCCCCTTCTTAAGGGGGATTTAGGGGGATCTAGACTTGGCATAAAACCCATATTTCTCAATGGTTTTAGTCTTAAGTTGACACCAATGGGCTCTTGGAGTGTCCCTACTGTATCTACTTCATAAACCTGCGATACGCTGTATATTGAACATTTGTGATTTTAGATATTAGATAAAACAGTAATCCCGCCACGTTGGTAGCGGGATTGATAGGTTGCAGTTTAGCTAGTTTTTAGCTCAGCTAGAGCTACTATTAGCTCGCTGCTAAATTATTTCAGGTTAGCCATTTCTTGCTGCATTGTGCTTTTGGCTGCTTTGAATTGAGTAGCCATTTGTTCCATTTGCGCTTCGCTCAAGTTGCGGCGAATTTGAGCGAACATATCGCTTTCTTCTTCTTTAACGTGCTCCTGAACTGCTGTTTGGAGCTGTTTGATTTGGGCTTTGAAATCAGAAGAACTGGGGTTCATTGACTTAATCTTGGCGAGCATTTGCTTCATTTCTGCTTGCTCGTTGTACAGTTCTTGAGTGTTGCTGTAGTAGCTGCGAATTGCTGGGTAAACAATTTGTTCTTCTGCTTCTGCGTGGACGCTTAAATCTTTGTACAACTGACCGAAGAATTCTTGCAGTTTTTTCGGATCGTCGGTGCTTGCGATTTCCATAAAGAGGGTATCGGCTTTCCGGTGATCCATGGTGAGGATTTCGGTGATGTTCATCTCATCTTTGCTGCGGGTAACTGCACCGCCGATGATGCCGGTCATTGCTGCCATTGCATCTTGCACGCGGGCCCAAACGCCTTGGTCGGGGTCTTTGCCGGTCAGTTCGCGCACGCCTAAAATTTCGAGAACTCCTTTGAGTTGTTCTTGGTGAGCACGGTTCTCAAAGTTAACTGTGTTGAGCGGGGTAATGGCAGCTTCGATGTCGGCGCCGACTACTTGAGCGGCTTTGTGAATTAATAAGCCGGCCATGGTTTGTTTGTGTTTGAGCAGTTCGTGCTGAGCGACTTTTTCAAACATGGTGAGTTCAGAACCTTGCATGAGTTTCTGAACTTCTTCAATCATTTTTGTGCTGGTTTCTTTGGGTTCGGTTTGAATTCCGTATTGAACGATTACGGTTTCTAATACGCCCAAGTTTTTGCGATCGTCTTCGAGCATATCCCGGAAGCGCTGGGCTAATTCGGAGTCGTTGCAGGAATTGATGAACAATTGCTCGTTGGCGATCAACAGGTTTTGCAGCGCTTTCATGTCTGCTAATTTAGTTGCGATCGCTTGGCGCTTGGTATCTTCTAGAGTAGCTACCATCTGTCGTTTCTCCTCTCAATGTCTTTAGTGTTCTTACATCTCTTAATTTATTGATATATTCTGATAACATCCTCTTTCTCCCGACTGATTAATTAATATCCCGCGAAACCTATTGACTTTTGAACCAAAAAATGGTAATTATTTGAGACTGCTTAAAAAAAAGCAAAAAGCAAAAAATAACTGATGAGTAAGGATTAATGGCAGAAGACTCCGCCCAAAAACGGATACCGTGCCACGTACTCCTGTCGCGATCGGTTCAAAATTTTAGACTCTTGTTCAAGCCCCCAGATTCATCTGTGCAGTAAATCTAAAATCTAAAATCTAAAATCTAAAATCGACTGAGTGATGATTTCTGTATCAATTAATCCCGATCGCAGAGCCCTAAAGCGCTACCATAGTTGCAGCCGAAGTTAACTAAAGTTTAAGAATAACTAGCTTGTCTCAACTGCTCACTGCTTTAGAGTTCCCAGCCAATGTCTGGAAGCTGAATAATGGGTTAACGGTCATTCACCAGCGGATTTCGGCCACACCGGTGGTCGCGCTAGACGTGTGGGTGAGGGCTGGCGCTACGCTGGAGCCGGATTCTTGGTCGGGAATGGCTCATTTTCTCGAACACATGATATTTAAAGGGACGGATTCGATCGCCCCTGGAGAATTTGACCAGGTAATCGAAAATCGGGGCGGTGTCGCCAATGCAGCTACAAGTCACGACTACGCCCATTTTTTCGTCAACGCTGCGGCCGATTATTTAGCAGAAACAGCGCAGCCGCTGGCAGAATTGCTACTGCGCGCTTCGATTCCCGATCGGGAATTCGATCGCGAGCGAGATGTGGTGCTAGAAGAAATCCGTCAAGCTCAAGACAATCCCGATTGGCTGGGTTTCCAAGCCATGATGGAAACAGTTTACCAGCGTCATCCCTACAGGCGATCGGTATTGGGAACCGAAGAGTTGCTGATGTCGCGAACTCCCCACGAAATGCGCTGTTTCCATCGATCGCACTATCAGCCGGAAAATATGACAGTGGTGGTAGTCGGGGGAATTGATGAACAACAGGCCAGAGATGTTACGGGGAAAGCTTTTGAGCAGTTTTCCGATCGGTGGGATTGTCCCAAATTTACCGCAGAGGCGGAACCGCCACTGATAGAAATTCGCCGTCAGGAACTCTGTCTCCCGCGATTGGAACAAGCGCGGCTGATGATGGCGTGGACGGGGCCGGGAGTTGAACACTTGCAAAGTGCTTGCGGCTTGGATTTGCTGTCGGTGTTGCTCGCAGACGGGCGGACTTCGCGTTTAGTCAGGGAACTGCGGGAAGAATTACAATTGGTAGAGGCGATCGACAGCACTTTCTCGTTGCAACGGGAATCTAGTTTATTTACTATCAGTGCAGTCTTGGATGCGAAGGATGTCGAACAGGTGGAATCTCGGATTTGCGATCGGCTTTGGGAATTGCAGTCTGAGCCAGTTTCCGAGGTAGAATTGCTCCGCTGTAAGCGTTTGCTGTGCAACGATTTTGCTTTCTCGCTCGAAACGCCGGGACAGCTAGCCGGTCTTTACGGATATTACAATACGATCGCCAGTGCCGAATTAGCGCTCAGCTATCCCACCAGGATTAAAGCATTTGGGCCCTTAGACCTCCAGCGCCTAGCTCAACAATATCTCTCTCCCCGGCGCTATACAGCCGTGGTACTCAAACCAATCTAATAATAGTTGACTGTTCACTGTTCACTGTTGACTGTTCACTGTTAACAGCAACTAGGTTGGGTTGAGACATGAAACCCAAGTCTATTAATTGTAGATTGAGATTTGTCCCTCAATCTACAATCTCAAATCGCCAATCTCAAATCGGATGATCGGTAACGCTCACGCTCTACCCATCCTACGAATAATCATGACTAACAGCCAACAGTCAACAGTCAACAGTCAACAGTCAACAGTCAACAGTTAACAGTTAACAAAGAATTCAATGAAAAATGAAATCCAGCGCACGGTTTTAGACAACGGTATTGTTGTCTTAGCAGCAGAAAATCCAGCAGCAGATATTATTGCAGCTAGGATATTCCTGCGGGCCGGCAGTCGCTACGTGCAGCCGGAACAAGCAGGATTGTGTCACTTGCTGTCGGCGGTAATGACTAAGGGAACCGATCGACTGTCTTCGCTGGAAATTGCCGAGCGTGTAGAATCGGTGGGAGCGAGATTAAGTGCCGACTCTACTACAGACTATTTTTTAGTGAGTTTAAAGACGGTTTCTGCGGATTTTGAGGAGATTTTGGAGTTGGCGGCGCAATTGACCAGATCGCCCACTTTCCCGGAAGCTGAAGTCGAGCTCGAACGCCGTATTGCCATATCGGCAATTCGATCGCAACAAGAACAGCCATTTGCGATCGCCTTCGAGCAATTGCGGCACTCGATGTACAAGGAACATCCCTATGCTTTCTCTCCCTTGGGCACGGAAGCTACTATGTCAAAGCTCACCAGAAACGAGCTCGAACAGTTCCACAAAACCTATTTCCGTCCCGATAATGTAGTTATTTCTGTAGCCGGCAGAATCTCGACCGAAGATGCGATCGCCCTGATCGATCGAACTTTTGGGGACTGGAAAGCGCCTTTAACACCCCTGCCAACTTTAAGCGTTCCCCCCCTGTCACCCTCCCCTCAATCGGTCGTTACCGCGCAAGATACGCAGCAATCAGTGATTATGCTGGGCTACCTCGCACCCTCTGTCAAAAATCCCGACTATGCAGCGATTAAGTTGCTGAATACTTATTTGGGTAACGGTTTGTCGAGCCGATTGTTTGTGGAATTGCGGGAAAAGCGGGGCTTGGCTTACGACGTTTCCGCGCTCTACGCGACGCGCTTGGACACGGCTCAGTTTGTGGTGTACATGGGTACTGCGCCGGAAAATACAACGACTGCTTTTGAAGGATTGCGTACAGAAGTCGATCGACTCACCAGCATCCAACTAAGCGAGGAGGAATTGCAAGCTTGCAAGAATAAAATGCTGGGTCAATATGCTTTAGGAAAACAAACTAATTCGCAAATTGCCCAAGTTTTAGGTTGGTACGAAATTTTGGGATTGGGAATTAAATTTGACCAGCAATTTCAAGAAGAAATCGCACAGGTGACAGCTTCAGAAGCGCGGGATGCTGCTAAGAAATATTTTGTAGAACCTTATGTTTCTTTGGTGGGCCCGGAGGCGGCGATTACAGAATTGGGAGTGGCGGCTGTTTGTTGAGTAGGAAATTGGCGATCGAACTTTTCAAAAGTTCGATCGATGCGATCGCCGATCAAAAGACTTTGCTCGTCCGCTGTTTCTAGGAATGTGAAATCAATGTTTCGCGTTGCGATGTAAGAGATGAAAGCGCAAGTTATCTGGTCAACTGACACTTGGGTGGGATATGTATTCTTTGTAGGGTATTGGTTTTAAGCCAGGGCGATCGCCAAGCCTTGATTTCAGCGAGCAAAAGAGAGCATGATCTTCCATCGTTAACTTTTCAAGCCACCCTTGCCGAAAAGTTGAAGCATAAGGTTCGTGGTCAGCGGCGGCAGATCACCTTTGCCACTCGCCAGCGGCTTGCAACAGTGCGCTGCACCACGGTTGTTAGCTTGCTGGTAGCTGACCACTTTTGCATTTGCTGAGAAAAGTTTCATGATGCTTGCTGAGAGCGTTTTGATTTGGTGCTGTTTTTTGATCCTGTGGTAAAGTCAGTTTCCGATCAGCCAAATCTTGGTAACAGGTGCCGACGAGTTCAGGGGCAATCACCACTTCATTGGTATCCGGTCGAATTGATAGTAGATGCAAATCGAACAGAGTGTGTATGTCGGCTCTGAGCGGTAAACCATTTGTTGGATGATTGGTTTGAGTACCTTGATATGGAATTATATGTGCTGCTTCGATAGCTGACTCTACATCACAATCAGTTATTGGACATCGACCACCGTAAGCAATTAACAACTTACGTCGAAATTCAGCCTGTCCCTGTCGCTGCACAATAGAAGCAGTTATCCGTCGTCTGGCATCTTGAAGAGTTTCAGCGTCAAAATATCCCTCTGCTTCAATTTTCTGGCGCTCAGCATCTAGCTCAGATTGCTTAAAATTATGTGGCATAACTCCCACCTTTGGGACACGCCATACCTTAACTAATCCACCTAATCCATCATCTTCGTTGAACGCACTTGCATCTCCACTAGCCAAAAATTTCCCATCAGGGCTGAAGTTTATGCTAATTGGCCACATGAAATCCAAGTAGTGCAACTTTTCACTGTTTTTTAAGTTCCAAATCTCAATGCCATTGTATACTTCAAAAGCTAGAATTTGACCAGTAGGATCGACTGCAAAGCATTTAACATATTCGGACTCCTCAGCAAAGGCTTGTTGCAATTCTCCTGTTGGCACATTCCAGATTTTGACACCACCACCTCCACTACTAATTAGACTGCTACCATCTGGTGTGAAAGCAACCGTGCTAATATTGCTAGAATGCCCCTCTAAGACATACAACGGCTCACCTAAACTTATATCCCATAACTTAACAGTAGCGTCATTACTGCCACTAGCTAGGGTTTTACCATCAGGACTGAAGGCAAGAGTATTTACTCTAAGGTCATGTCCTACAAAAGTACGGATTAGCTCCTTACTATCAATATCCCAAAGGTAAATAGTTGTTTTTTGTCCATCGGCAGTCTTATATTTATTTTCTCCTCCACTTGCAAGCAACTTACCATCGGGACTAAATGCAACTGAATGAATCGGATCTTTGCGTTTTGCAAGTGTACAAATTAAGTTTCTTGTTTTTAAATTCCACAATTTAACTGTCTTGTCCAGACTACCGCTAGCCAAAGTTTTTTCGTCAGGGCTAAGACTGAGAGAGACTATGGTATCCTTATGTTCTTCAAGAATAGTATCTATTTCTTGAGTGTCTAGATTCCAAAAGATAATTTCACTCCCGCTAACGCTAGCTAACATTCCATCTGAAGTAATTGGAACCCCATAAATCCAACTGGAATGACCTCTCAATTCAGCCACACATTCCCAAGTTTGGTTTAGATCAGATTTGCTCATGACGGTTGGCTCTTCGCGCTGAAATGATTCGGATTACATTTTTTTGACGTTCTGTCCAGACTACTATCGCTATTCCAGAACCGAGAGAACCGCTCCCGAACCAGCGATATTCGCCATAATCAAAACTATCGTCTAGCTCACTCAGCATTTCACCATCAAACATCGCGGGAACATCGGCAAAATCAATCTGATGTTTACGGATGTTTTCAAGGTTTTTCGCTTCGTCCCACTCAAATTGCATGAAGGATTAGGATATGCCAGATTAAACTATCTTCATTCATTATCACGCATTTGCCTGAACAGGTTTTATGCTGCACTGGAGATCGATGTTGGGATCTAAACTCGATCGCCCGCAAGCATTAAACACGGGAAAAAACCTAGTGAGACTTCAATTGAACCTTTTCTGTTCCCGATCGGTCTAAATTGAACAGACGCCCGATCAGTCTAATTTATATGTACTTAGTAAAGCACTTTCAGATAAAAAAAGAGCTGACTCCCTGGCTTAGCGGACTCCTCGCCGCTTCCCTGCTTGCAGGAGTCGGCTACACAGCTTACAGCCAACTCACAGTCAAATCCAGCCGCGAAACCAGACGCCAGGAAAAAACCGTTGCTGTCGAAAGGGTGAACCTGCCCATTACAATTTCGGCAAACGGCACAATTGTGCCCGAACGTTCCGTTAACGTCAGCCCCAAAACTTCAGGAATGCTCAAAAGTTTGCTTGTCAATGAAGGAGATAGGGTTGAACAAGGGCAGATTCTCGCCTACATGGACGACTCCAACCTCCAAGGCCAACTTACCCAAACTCGAGGACAACTCGCAGCCGCCGAAGCAAACCTGGAAAAATTGGTCAACGGCAATCGAAGCCAAGATATTGCTGTGGCTAAGGCAGTGTTAGCAGAACAACAGGCAAGTCTGGAAAAATTGCTCAACGGCAATCGAACCCAAGACATTGCTGTAGCTGAGGCAGCGTTAGCTGAACAACAAGCAAGTCTGGAAAAATTGCTCAACGGCAATCGAAGCCAGGATATTGCCGTAGCCGAGGCACAACTAGCTGAACAACAGGCAAATTTACAAAAATTGCTTAAGGGCAATCGCCCTGAAGACATCGCCCAAGCAGTCGCCCAACTCAGAGATGCCGAATACGCCAAAAACCAAGCAGAGGAAGACTTTCAGAGAAATCAGGAACTCTACAATGCCGGAGCCATTGCTTTGCAAATTGTCAACAACTCCCGCACCGCGCGCGATCGAGCTCAAACGCAAGTCAGACAAGCCGAACAAGCTGTAGCTTTGCTGCAAGCGGGTGCTCGCCCCGAAGAAATCGCTTCAGCGCGGGCTGCTGTCGAGCAAAAACGGCAAGCTTTGACCCTGGCCCGATCGGGCGCACGCCCGGAAGACATCGCTGCGGGGCGGGCTGCAGTGGAGCAAAAACGGCAAGCTTGGGCCCTAGCGCGATCGGGCGCACGCCCGGAAGACATCGCTGCGGGGCAAGCCGCCGTCGAGCAAAAACAGCAAGCTTTGGCCCTGCTAGAAGCTGGTTCCCGCCCCGAAGACATCGCCCAAGCCCGCGCCCAAGTTCTCGCCGCTAGAGGCAGCCTGCAAAGCGTTCAAGCGCTGATCGACGACACTGTGCTACGGGCTCCTTTCACCGGCACTGTCACCCGCAAGTACGCAGATCCGGGCGCTTTTGTGACTCCCACGACGGCAGGTAGTGCGGTTTCTTCGGCGACTTCTTCTTCGATTTTGTCCTTAGCTTCAAAAAATCAATTAGTAGCAAACGTAGCAGAAACTAATATTGCTCAGATTCAGATCGGCCAGGCTGCGTCTATTCAAGCCGATGCTTTTGCGGGAAAGACTTTTGCAGGTAAAATCACTCAAATTTCGCCTCAGTCGATCGTGCAGCAAAATGTGACAAGTTTTGAGGTAAAAGCGGCAATTATTAATGATGATAAACAAATGCTGCGATCGGGCATGAATGTGAATGTTGAGTTTAAGGCTGGTGAACTCAAAAATGTTTTGGTAGTTCCGACTGCGGCAATTGTCCGCCAACAAAGGGAAACGGGGGTTTATGTTCCCGGTGGAGAAGATGGTAAACCTGCTTTTATGCCGATTAAGACTGGTATGACGGTGGATGACAAGACGGAAGTGCGATCGGGTTTGAAAGGAAATGAAAAAGTGCTGCTTAGTTTACCCGCCGGATTGCGGCCTCGATCCCAAAATCCATCGTCGGGTGGAATTCCAGGTTTGCAACCGGGTGGGGGAAGGCGCTTGCGTTAGTAGTCAGTCCGCGCAGTAGGGGCTAGTTGGTTCGTCGCAGAGTCCGCTAGTTCGTCGCAGAGTCCGCCAGGGATTGAAATCCCTGTCTCATAGCGAAAGTCCTCTGAAAGAGGACTGAAGAGTGAGTTGATGTAGATCGGTTTTAGACGAATTTTCAGTCGGTTTCAACCGACTTTAGCTATGAGACGGGGGTTTCAACCCCCGGCGGATCGTGCCACAAATCATATCGTTTCCGGCTGCATCATCAGACGAATTTTCAGTCGGTTTCAACCGACTTTAACTATGAGACGGGGGTTTCAATCCCCGGCGGTTTGTGCCATAAATCATATGGTTTCCGGTTGCATCGTCAGGTGATAAATTAGGGGCCAATTTAGGCAGAATCCTTAGAAGTTGCCACCCAATAACAAATAACTAATAACTAATAACATGAAATTACAGACTCGCCCCCGCACCAACAAAATCTCTAATGTTCAAATCGCGTTGATGGCGACAGAGGCGCTGTGGAATAATAAGTTGCGTACCAGTTTAACTATGCTGGGGGTAATTATTGGGATATCTTCGGTAATTGCTATTACTTCGGTGGGACAGGGAGTACAAAAATCAACTGAAGAACAGTTAAAGGCTTTGGGTACAAATGTGCTGTTGGTTTTATCCGGCGCTTCGCGATCGGGCGGTGTCAGTCAGGGAAGCGGTTCTGCTACTACCCTGACTTGGGATGACGCTAGGGCGATCGGCAAACAAGCTCCTGCTGTTAAGGCGATTTCGGCTTATTTGCAGCGCCAAGTGCAAGTCGTTTATGGCGGACAAAATTCATTTACTTCGATTTTGGGAACGGATTTAAACTATCCAGATGTGAAGAACATTCAACCCCAAGAAGGACGGTTTTTTAACGAGGATGAATTGAATGCTGCTGAGCCAGTAGTTGTCCTCGGTTCTAAGGTGCGGGACGAACTTTTTGGAGCCGGAGTTAATGCGCTATCCTCTGATATTCGCATTCAGGGAAACCGCTACAAGGTCATTGGAGTGATGGAAAGCAAGGGGTCTGTAGGGGGAACCGATCAGGACGATCGAGTGTATATTCCCCTCAAAAATATGTCTTCGCGGATTGTGGGGAGAAATTCTTTAGCGGGGATTGCAATATCGGGTTTTTGGTTGGAAACTGCCGACGAAGCGGATTTGGCGGATGCTCAATTTCAAGTGGAAAATATCATGCGATTGCGCCACAATATTTATCCGCCACAACCGGATGATTTTAGAGTTGTAAATCAAGCTGAGATAGTTAATACTTTCAGCAATGTGATAGGTTTATTTACGGTGATGGTGGGTTCGATCGCCGGAATTTCTTTGGTGGTTGGCGGCATCGGTATTGCTAATATTATGTTGGTGTCTGTTGTGGAACGGACTAAGGAAATCGGGATTCGCAAAGCCGTAGGCGCTACTAATGCAGCAATTCTCATTCAATTTATGGCGGAATCTATTTTAGTTTCCACGGTGGGGGGAACGGCGGGTATTGGGTTGGGAGTTGCGATCGCCTTTGGGGCCTCGACAGCATTCAAATTTCCGTTTGTGGTTTCTGTATGGTCGATCGCGGCTGGTTTTGGGCTATCCTTTACTGTAGGCTTATTGGCTGGAGTGTTACCGGCTCGGAATGCGGCTCGCTTAGATCCGATCGCAGCTTTGCGGAATGATTGAACTTAGTGACGTTCGCTCCAGTGAAATTGAACACTCTTGGACGCACGACTGGTCTGAAACCGGGTTTGATGGGCGATCGGACTTCGTTGTCGGCCACAGATTCGCTAACGAGACTTAGACAAAAGTCACGTCCAAAATGGCGGCAAACAGCGACAGGTAAAGGGTTTGAGGTTGAATTGGGTACAGTCCAGAACTGGCAAGGGTTTGGGATCTGACCAAAAATTTCTTCATGTGGTACCCGCCACGTGATTTATCCGTGGAATCAATCCCAAATCGAAAATCGAAAATCACTTATTGCCCCCGCATTTATCTCGCGCAAGTAAATCTAAAATCTAAAATCTAAAATCTAAAATCGATTGAGGGAGCCTAAAACTCTTTCCCTTACCTAGAGTGCGTTTCAGCTAGTTTAGGGGATAGAAAATTTCTAAGTCCCATTAGAAATAATATACGCCAATTCAAATATAATAACAAAAACCCCTTATCCAACACGCAATTTCCATGTTAGAAGCATTGGTATTGGCAACAGTATTTTGCGGATTTTTTGGTATCATCTTTAAAAAGAACCTGCTCATGAAAATCGTCTGTATGGATGTCATGAGTACAGGGGTTATCGCCTATTACGTGGTGGTGGCATCGCGAGAAGGCTTGCTGACACCAATTATTTCAAAGGGGAAAAATGTTGTCGCTTACGCCGATCCGGTTCCCCAGGCGGTGATCTTAACGGCGATCGTGATCGGCTTTTCGATTCAGGCTTTAATGCTGGTCAGTGTGATGAAGCTGGCACGAGATAATCCGACATTAGAAAGTAACGAAATCGAGATGAATAATACCCCATGAATACCCTGACGATCGCCTGGATTGGACTCCCGTTTTTTGTCGGGTTTAGTATTTATTTGATTCCGAAGTTTGCCAAGTATCTCGCAATATTCGGAGCGATAGCGTCCGCTGCCTATGCGTTCCAGCTTTTTGCTATACCGTCAGCGGTGACGCTGCAGTTACTGGATAATTTCAGTGTCACTTTGTTAGTCGATCGCTTGAGCGGCTATTTCATCTTAACCAATGCCTTAGTCACGGCAGCGGTGATTATCTACTGTTGGCCCACAGATAAGACGGCATTTTTTTATGCACAAATTCTGATGTTGCATGGCAGCCTGAATGCGGCTTTTGCCTCTACTGACTTTATCAGTTTATATGTGGGGTTAGAAGTCAGCGGGATTGCGGCTTTTCTGTTGATTGCCTATGCTCGCACCGATCGCTCGATTTGGGTGGCTTTGCGCTATCTATTTATTAGCAACACGGCAATGCTGTTTTATCTAGTCGGTGCCGTGCTGGTTTATAAGGCAAGTAATTCGTTTAGTTTTGCCGGCTTGGGTGCAGCGCCCCCAGAGGCGATCGCTCTGATCTTTATGGCACTCTTGGTTAAGGGAGGTGTGTTTGTATCGGGGTTATGGCTACCGTTAACTCACTCGGAATCAGAAACGCCAGTGTCGGCTTTGCTGTCAGGGATTGTGGTCAAAGCGGGGGTATATCCCCTCGTGCGCTGTGCGCTGATGGTGGAGGAGGTGGCACCCATCGTCCAGATTTTCGGAGTCGGGGCGGCGTTTATGGGCGTGTTCTATGGCATCTTTGAAAAGGATACCAAGCGGGTGCTGGCGTTCAGCACGGTTTCGCAGTTAGGTTGGATTCTCGTAGCCCCGGAAGTGGCAGGCTTTTATGCCCTCGCCCACGGCTTGGTCAAATCGGCGCTATTCCTGATTGCGGGTTCTTTACCCAGCCGCGACTTTAAGGAATTGCGACAAAAGAAGATTAATACTACGCTTTGGATTGCCTTAGTCGTGGCTAGCCTTTCGATCTCAGGCTTTCCCTTTTTGGTTGGCTTTGGGGCAAAGATGTTGACTTTGAAGAATTTGACACCCGCTTATGCGACCGCCATGAATGTGGCAGCAGTAGGAACTGCTATCCTATTTGCTAAATTCATCTTTCTGCCCCGTGGTGGAGAAGCAAAATCAAAACCCGGTTTTTGGCCTGCGGTGTTGCTGTTGCTAGGTGGGCTGATTGCAGCCAATGCCTTTTATGTTGAGGCTTATACGCTGGAAAATATGCTTAAGGCGATCGCTATCATCGGTGTTGGTTGGTTAGCCTATTTTCTAATTTTTCAACGCACGGCAATCAAACTGCCACGTATGCTTGAACAATTCGATCATTTGGTCGGTTTTATGAGCTTGATTTCGCTCCTACTATTCTGGATGGCATTCTCAACATGATTGGACAGCTAATATTAAGACTGACGATCTGGTTTCTACTTACTGCCGATTTTAGTTTGGCAAATATTGCGATCGGCTTCATCATTGCTTTCCTGTTGCCGCGCAGCTACACACCCCCGGAACCTTTGAGGGAATGGTTGGGGGTGTTTGGTAAAATCTTCATGGCGATTCCGATAGCTTATATAGAAGCTTTTGAACTCATCTTCCGTCCCCACAGACACGAAGATGTGATCATGGAAAAAGTGCCAAACCATCGATCGCCCTTGCTGATATTCCTAGATGTCTTCGTGATCACTTTTACTCCCAAGACGATTGTCGTGAAATATCACGAAGAGGGTTTTTACGAAGTACACCGAGTGCGGCGGACTTCGAGTAATTAGCTGAAGTTTTTTCGGAATGATTAAACCGCAGAGAACTCAGAGAAGGCAGAGAAGGGAGAAATAAATAAGTAGAACGGCGATAAAATACGTAAGTATGTCCGCAGTTAGTAAAAGTGCTCTATCGCAGGGGTTACGATACTTTACATTTTCTGACATACCCGAGTTTATTTACACGCTCGATATTGGATCATTCTCAAGAATCTGTAGGGGCGGGTTCACCAATAGCTTTAAAGATTGCAGACAGGTTAAATAAACCCGCCCCCACTCGCGAAACTGCCCGTCAAGAACAGGCAGGAACCCTGTTCCACAACAATTATGGCAGAGGTCTATTAAGTTGCACTATTCTCAAGAGTTTCTTGTGGGGTGTAGGGGGTTGGGCACGCGAGCCCGCCCCGATATTAACTAAGAAAAATCAGGAGTCCACACAATTGAACAACTTGAACAACTTGATTCTAATTGCGATGATTTTGGCTCTGCTCATACCTATGTACGAGGTATGGAAAGATCATGATATCTGGCAGACAATGTTGGCCTTTGCCAGTATTTCGACCAAGGCGGCAATCATCGCTCTCGTCATATCCGTCTGGCGCGATGATTGGATGATCGGTGTGGTGGCGGCGATTATCCTCAGTGTGGGTAATGCTGGCTTGATGTTGTTGGCACATATAATCAAACGTATCAGTGAAGCATGATCGTAATAGATGTATTGAGCTATACCTGCATCGGTATAGGGATTTTTTTCTGGTTTTGGGGTACTTCTTACCTACTTGGGAAGCGATCGGTTTTATATAAACTGCACAGTCTTTCGGTAGCAGATACGCTGGGTTCGATCGCGATCGTCGTCGGATTGCTGCTGCAAATACCCAGTAAATGGCCCCTGCTGATTCTGGCGCTCATTTGCTTAGCAACCTGGAACACAATGCTGGGATATGTGTTGGCCTATTGTTCTAAAACAGGGACTAACTATGAACGATAATAGCTACATTTATGTCCTCGTCGCTCTGCTGCCCTTAGCTGCTGGTATGGTGGTATTTCAGGTCAATCCATACCACGCATTGCTACTGCGGGGGGTATTGGGAGCGATCGCCGCCTTGGTGTATACAATTTTAGGCGCGGGGGATGTGGGCTTGACCGAAGCCTTGATGGGTACTCTACTCGCGATTACACTTTATGCAGTGACGGTGCGTTCATCCTTCGTGCTGCGTCTGGGTGTAATCGAAGAGGGGACACAGGGCGATGCTATACCAAACGACAAAACCGCAGGTGATTTTAAGCAACTGATAGATGACATCCGCACAATTTTTCAGAAACGCCATATGCGCCTGGAACTCGTTCCCTATGCGACTACACAGGCATTGCAGCGGGCGCTGAGGGAAAAAGAAGTTCATGCAGCTTGTGCGCCACAAAGCCAATTGGAAAACAGTGGCGAAGCGCAACTTTATAACACCGCAACCAGAGTTCGGCGTGTCTACGACATCATGCAAACCGAACTTTCATCACCGGGGACAACCCTAACCTATGTAAATACACCTGACGCAGAGGACAAGCATTGATGAAGTGGGTTTACTTTTTATCCGGGATAGCGCTGTTTATCAAAATGCTGCTAATCGCCAATCCCACAATGGAGTTATCGCAGCAAAGTTCGATCGTCGAATTGGTTGTTCAAGATAGTGGAGTATCCAATGCGGTTTCCGGTATCATTTTGCGAAATCGGCTGTACGACACGATCTTTGAAGTCGTAGTATTTACGATCGCCATCATGGGTGCAAGTTTTATGCTAGCCAATGAAAGTCCGTCCTGCGCCATATATCAGTTTACCGATCAACCATCGATTATTTTGGCGCGATTGGGAGCGACGATTGCCGCGTTGGTGGGTATCGAACTAGCAATTCGCGGCCATTTAAGTCCAGGCGGTGGTTTTGCGGCGGGTGTAGCGGGGGGAACTGCGATCGGCTTAGTGGCGATTACCTCATCACCACAGTGGATGCAAGAAATCTACCAGCGCTGGCACGCGGCGACTTTGGAGAAAGTTTCGGTACTTGTTTTCATTGTATTGTCCGTTATCACTCTGTCAGGATATGAGTTACCGCACGGAGAGTTAGGCACACTTTTCAGCGGTGGCATTCTCCCCTTGCTGAATATCCTGGTTGCAGTCAAAGTGGCATTAGGATCGTGGGCGGTGCTGTTGGTGTTTATTCGCTATCGCGGATTGCTATGAAAAATGTCCCGATCTCAAATCCATTGGCATCGAAATTATTCATCTCTCTCAATCTCTGACTCTGTGTCCTCTGTGTTCTCTGCCGTTTAATCATTCAGCCTTATAAACAATATTTTACGTTTATAAGGCTGAGGCACGAGTAGTCAGAAACCGGGTTTTTTGCGAAATCAAAAACCCGGTTTCTTTGCTTTTGATAAGTAATTCCTGTGTACTCATCTGCGTTTATCTGCGTGCATCAGCGGTTAAAAAATCCAAATTTACGAGAGATCCGCTTACACTAAACCAGCTTGAAAAATCTGATTTGCTGTGAGGTTCAAATCAGGAAAAGTTTGCGACACAATGCGATCGTTCTCTCGAAACTTGAGGACTTGATATTCACCATCAACCAAGTTACAGACAGAAATTGTCGGTTGTTTGGGATTGCCAATAAAATTGCGTCCACCCAACGCAGCATAATCCACAATCCAATATTCAGGGATACCCATCTCCTCATAATCAGCATATTTCAAATAGTAATCATCGCGCCAATTACTTGACACAACCTCAATTGCCAAAGGTATCGATGCACCCCAACTGAGGATAGATTGTTTTTTCCACAATGTTTCATTTACCAGATTTGCACGATTTAGTACCAACACATCGGGGAAATAACCAGAATCTTTTTCAGGAGGCCTAACTATCGCTTGGTTGGGGATACTGTATGGCAATCCCAAACGTTTGATTTCAAAAGGAATTTCGATGCCAAGAAAGCCTTTAACTTCCTCATGTTCGCCTACTGGTTGTGCCATCTCAACAATATCTCCATTATGCAGTTCGTAGCGTACCGCCGAATTTTCAGGCAGCCACTCCACAAATTCCTCGAAGTTTACGAGCTTAGGTAAAGCTTGAGTCATAGGTTTTCAGAATTACCGATAATATCAATTATATCTCTATCTATCTGCGTTTATCTGCGGCCATCTGCGGTTAAAAATTACGAATCTGCCAGCCTTGCTAGATTCAGACAATTTAAAATGCTGGATTTAATCGGGCGCTTTTCATCCCAAAATACGATCGCTGAATAAAAGTTAATTGCCGCAGGTGAATTCAAAAGCTCAAATTATCTAGATAAACTCCGATCGCGCCTCTAATCCTCTAATTAATACCCTGAGTTTCAACACACTCTCAGGCTGGTGAATTTCGCTTTGCTGAACATACCTACAGGTTTAAGCTTGAGACACTACTACAAGTTGCTACAATTTGCTTGAGAACGCGGTCTAACGCCTTGGGGTTATTAATATCCACCGCTTGTAGCAGGCCCGAATCCACCAGTGCCGAGGCCCGATCGTCTTTCACCGTTCCATTCAACGCCGCCACCAAAATATCCGCCGTCCTGCCACTGCCTGCGATCGCCACGATCGGGCGCTGTGCTTCCACGCTTTGGGCTGCATCCTTCCAGGTAATTTCGCCCCCATTGATTAAAATGGTGACAGAGGGCAAACCACCGGATAGGACACTGCCGACTTGCGCCATCCACGTAGACTCATCCCCCCATTGCGAACCCGGAACCAGGATAAAATGGGTGTGATAGGGTTCTAAGCCACAGGCATCTTCTGCTGGAGGTGGCTGGTTCGGTAATGTTGCCAAACCCACGCAGGTAACGCCAATCAGGGGAAAGGTTCCACCCATTTGCGATCGCGCCTCCCCCATCATTTGCATTACCCCAGCATCAGTCCCGCCATCGACGACACAGGCATTTAAAGACTCGGCGAGGGCAGCCAGAACCGTTAGAAAGAGCGATCGCAGCCGTTGGCGATCGACCTCACTGAGTTTACTGGCACCGCCAACCACCACGATGACTGGACGCGGACTAGAGAGTCCCAGTTGCTGTAGAGTTAACGTCAGGTCGGCATTGGCTTGAGAATAGATAGCTTTTGCCGTCAGGCCGTTGGAAAATTCGATCGAGAAAGTTTCTGGCATGGAAAAAATACAACGCTACATAGAAAAATAGCTCGATCGGCAACCTAGCTATTAGGTCTTGAAAATGAGGTTGAGTGGCGATCTCAATCCTAACAATGCGATCGATCATTCACTCTAACAACCATTCAATTCAGTATTGACTGATAACTGATAACTGTTCCTTCTGAACTCATTCCAACAACTCAGCGATCTCCTTCTCCGTAAACGGATTCTCACCCTTTTTCAGGGCATCAATCCAGCCTTGCCGCCTTTTTTTGCGCTCTGCCGAATCCGTGCCCTCGATAAACGCTTGAAAATCTGCGATCGCCCCTGGCGTATCCCCCGTCAGCGCCCGGGCCACCCCACGACTATCTCGAACGTCGCCATTGCCCGGTGCAAGTGCCACCGCCGTATCGCACGCCGAGATTACGGTCTTTGCCCCTCCGTGCAGCGCACCGTACCAACACAGCGTATCCCAAGACTCTTGAGAGATATTCGAGGTTGCGTCCAACTGCTTTGCTTTCTCGAAGGCATCCACTGCTTTCTGAACTTTACCCTCTTGGACTAGGTTTTCCCCTTGTTCGATCAAACCTTTAACAGCCCACTGTTTAACCTCGTCCTCTGCTGGCACCTTAATGCTGGGCGATAATTTCTTGGCCTGTTGGAACGTCTTGATGGCTGGGCTGAAATCGCCTTGCTGCGCGAGCGATCGACCTTGATTGAGTAAAAACTGGGCGTTTTCCGCATCGTTCCAGACCCGCGTTTGACAGGTTTTCCGCGCCCCTTCCGCCGCCAGGGTCTTTCCCACATCCCCAACAAGCAGCTTTTCCGGCGCGACTAAAACGGGATGTAAAATTATTCGGTTGCACGCCATCTTCAGCCAATCTTGCCAAGTGCCAACGCGCCATTTGCGAAGCGTGCCATCGGTACTGCCGCTGATAATGGTTTTACCGTCAGGGCTAAACGCAACTGAATTGACTGATTGCGTATGTCCCTTCAGGCGTTGACCGATGGGTTCAGTGGGGGGTTTCCAACTGGAGGGGTTATTCAAGCCACCGGAGGCGTTCCACAAGCGAATGGTATTATCGGAACTACCGCTGACGATCGTTTTGCCATCCGGGCTAAATTTCACCGAGGAGATGAAATTGGTGTGTCCTCTAAAAGGTTTACCGACGGGTTCGCCAGAAGTCTTCCACCGGCGAATTGTCTTGTCCTTACTGCCACTGACGATCATTTTGCCATCCGGGCTAAATACCGCCGAGAAGACCGCACCCTTATGCCCTTGGAAGGGTTGACCGATGGGATTGCCTGAAGTATCCCACAGGCTAACTTTCCAGTCAGATCCACCGCTGACGATCGTTTTGCCGTCCGGGCTAAATGCCACGGAGTTGACCGACTTTTTATGTCTCTCAAAGGGTTGACCGATGGGATTGCCTGAAGTATCCCACAGGCGAATTGTCTTGTCCGCGCTACCACTGACAATGGTTTTACCATCCGGGCTAAATGCCACTGCCTTGACCCCTTTTGTATGTCCTTTAAAGGGTTGACCGATGGGATTGCCTGAAGTATCCCACAGGCGAATTGTCTTGTCCAAGCTACCACTGACAATGGTTTTGCCGTCTGGACTCCATGCCACTGAAGAGACCCAATCTGTATGTCCTTTAAAGGGCTGACCGATGGGCTTGCCAGAAGTAGTGTCCCACAAGCGAATTGTATTGTCCTCGCCACCACTGACAATGGTTTTGCCATCGGGGCTAAATGCCGCTGAGGATACTCCTTCTTTGTGCCCGGTGAAGGGTTGACCGATGAGGTAGCCGTCCCTATCCCACACACGAATCGTCCCCTTATCGTCGCTACTGAAAATGGTTTTGCCATCAGGACTCAATACCACGGACGAGACTGCACCCACGTGCCCGATGAGGGGATGACCCTGGAGAGGATTCCCCTCCAGATCCCAAAGAGAAATGGTTCCATCCAACCCCCCACTGGCGATGACGCTACCTGTGGGACTAAATGCGAGTGACATTATCGACTCACCCTCATGCCCTTTGAAGGGTTGACCGATGAGTTTCCCCTCGGTGTTCCACAAACGAATCCGCCCGTCATAGCTGCCACTGGCAATGGTTTTACCATCGGGGCTCCAGGCCACTGACGCGACCTCATCCTCATGCCCCGTCCAAGGTTGACCAATGAGTTGACCCTGACGAGTCCACAAACGAACCGTTTTGTCCTCGCCGCCACTGACGATGGTTTTTCCATCGGGACTTAATGCGATCGATCGAATCCCACCCTCATGCCCTTTGAAGGGTTCACCGACCCGATTGCCAGAAGTGTCCCACAGGCGAATCGTCCCGTCCTCGCCACTACTGACGATCGTTTTGCCATCGGGGCTAAATCGGATTGACAAGACCTCGCCTTGATGCCCTTTTAAGCGTTGGCCCATGAGCTTACCAGAGATGTCCCACAAGCGAATCGTCCCCTCTGCATCGCCACTGACGATCGTTTTGCCGTCTGGGCTCCAGGCCACGGAATGGAGGGCGGGTGTACGCCAATTGGGCAACGGGTCCATCGGTTGACCGATGGGATTGCCAGACGTATCCCACAGGCGAATCGTCCCGTCAAAACCCGCACTCGCGAGGATTTGACCGTCTGGACTCAACGCTAATGAGGTGACTGGCAGTGTGCTTGCTGTCAGGAGATTGCGCTCTCTGGCATCTCCGGTGGCATCGTGCAAGCTAGACTGCAGCTGGGGCAACATCTCCGGCCAGTCAACATCTTTATCTTCGGTTTGACCTGTGGCTTGAATCACCCGAATGAGTGCCTCTAGGGGATCGGCATCGAGCAAACTCTGCGCGCCGCCAGCATTTTGCTCTAACCTGTTTACTCTACTCACCATGTTCATCAACCACACCATACTTGCTGCGGCAATAGTGACAAGTGTTACCGAGAGCGCACCCACGACCCCTCCCCTTAATAGCATCTTATTTTTGCGTTTTTCTGCGCTACTTTTGGCTATATATGCCTTTTGTAACTCGGTCGCGACGGGCTGTTTCTTTTGTTCTTGAATGTCTTTCAACCAAACTTCGGCGATCGCCAATTCACTCCCGCGCAATAGTAGATCTTTCGTCTGATTTTTTTGATTCCACTCCCAGGCCCGCTGAGACCATTTCGTATGATTCTGTAAGTGTTCTCTGTCTGTATCCAGGGTTCTGACCAATTGATTAAAATTGGCATTGAAATCCCCCTCGTTTTGATTGAAATCTATCCACTGGACTTTGGCTAACTCCGGATGCAAGTCTGCTGAATTGACAGGCCGATGCAGCAGCGTCACAAACCGCTTGTTCAACTTGGCGGCATACTCCACTTCCATCGCACAATAGGGTGAATTTACCGATTGCGGGGAAAGAATAAATAAGAAATTATCTGACGATTGGATGCCCTGCTCGATTTCTCGCGCAAAATCCGCTCCCGAGGCAATACTTTCTTGGTCGAACCAGGTCGTTTTTCCCTGTAGCTGCAGTCCGTTATTGAGCTTTCTGGCTAAATCCGAATCTACGCGAGAATAAGAAATAAAAACATCTAGGGACTCTAAGGGCGGTTGCCGCAAACTTTCCGCAATGAATTCTTCAATTAATGCTGTCGGGCGATGCTGCGTCCGTTTCTGCCCTACCTTCAACCACGCCTCTGCACTTCGCAAGTTATAACCTCGCAGCAGAATACTCGGATTCCTATGCTGTCTCTCCCACTTCAAGGCTTGAGTCAGGAAAACTTTATGCTCGTTATAGTAAACTTCATCCTGATGTATAATCTTCAGCAATTGACTTTCATCGAGTAGGTAATCGTCTTCTTTTACGTTGTCGGTGAGGTCGATATACTGCACCCCCTGCAATGCCTTGGGTATCGATTCGGGTGGCGTTTCTCTCACTAAAATGGGGATAAGTCGCTTGTGCAGCGATACGGCATAGTCTAATTCTTTCCGAACAAACTCGGATTCTACAGAGTCTGGGGAAACCAGATAGATTAAATTATCGGTTTGTTCGATGCCGCGATCGATCGCCCTCTGAAAATCTTCTCCGGTTTGAATATCGGTTGTATTCGTCCAAACTGTCAAACTTTCGCGCCTCAGACTGTTGCGAATTTTCTCCATTGTTTCCCGGTCCTGCTCGGAATAAGAGATAAACACCTGAGTCATCAAGTTATTGCCATTCTTGATGCTTTCAGTAATGTATTCGCAATGCAAGTCCGTCGGAAAGCAAGGCGGCTGTTCTGAGTTAAAATGAATTTTTAACCAAGCTTCTGCTTGCTTTTTCTCGTCGCCAACTAGCAGCCATCGATTTTGTTTTTGCTGCCGTTCCCACTCTAAGGCTTTGGTTAACAATTGCGTATGCTTTTCTACATAGTCGGCGTGGCGGTTTAGTAATTCAAGTAATCCGGTGAAAGATTTATCGAAGTCATCAATTCCCTCGCGAAAATACACCCAGTTGATTTTGCCGATCGCCTGGTGCATATTCTGAAAACACGAATGCAATCCTTTGGCTTTGTAGGCTTCCCACTCCTCGTCGGTTCCCTGGGGTTTTCTCTTCTGCCAAATGTGTCGATCGATCTCTTCGACGTGCAGTAAGGGAATTATCCGTTTGTTGCGCCGAATTGCCAGTTCAATTTCCTTGCCGCAATAAGGCGAGTTGATCGAATGCGGTGCGATGATAAATAAGAAGTTGTCCGCTTTCTCGATGCCGTCGTCAATTTGATTTTGGAAATCGACTCCCAGGGGAATATCGTTTTGGTCGAACCAAATATTCAACCCTTCTTCTCGCAGTCTCTGGTATAACTTTCTGCCGAAAGCTAGACTATCTGCTCGTCCGTAAGATATAAAAGCATCAAATATTGTTTTCATAGTGAGGGGTAGGTAAATAGGGAATAGGAAATTGGGAAATTTCCATCGAATTAAAAGATTTTAGATACGGCGAATGGTAGACAGCAAAACCGCACCACCTCACGCGATCGGATTGGAGGGGACTAGAACAAAATCAGGCGCTGCTGAATCAAAGTATGATTTTTCCTGTCGGGGTAATTCTAAGTGCTTACCCCCTCAGCGGTGAGGCAACCACGGAGGGATTGAGCCTACAAATTTCATACCCAATTCAGCAAGGCCGGTTTACGATATCTTGACAATCTAGATATCGTGGGTTGACTTTCCCTATCTCTATCATGGCTTGGCGCCACTGTCTCTGTCAGTCGGAAAAGTCGGATCTTAAAGTCGGAAAAGTCGGATCTTTGCCATAAGTACATAATTTATGGCGTTGCTGAATACAGGTATGAATTAAAGATTTCGGCCTTGCTATCAGCCCGCTTGAGGGTGAGTTTTGTAAGGCTCTGGTGAGTTTTAGGTGATAGTAAAAATAAAA
>NZ_JAUBUB010000101.1:0-22697 GCF_036705265.1 Microcoleus sp. B4-C2 | reverse complement strand
CGTCCCGCCCATCCAAAAAGGACGGGCGGGACGCCCATCCCACAATAACAATTAAAATTGTAAGTTATTTAATTCGCGATCCTAAGCCAGTTTTAAATCGGAATCTCAGGGGCCAAACTAACTACAATGTTCGAGATAGCTTAGCCACTATAGCGAATGTTTGGTCTCGCTGCGGCGACAGTGTAAATATGAGAGTAAATGCTGCAATGACAGCCCGCAGTGCCGGCATGGCCACCGTTGACTCCTTCGATTTGGCTCATCGCGGTTTAGTTTATCGCGTCAAATATCGCACTTGCCGCTAAGCAGCTTGTTGGGAGTGTAGTGTGAGGTATTGTTTTCAGGTTTGAATTTGGAATTTTGAATTTTAAGTTGGAAGAGGGAATAAATTTCCCTCTTCCTTCTTGCTTCTTCCCTCTTTCTTCTTCCCTCTTGCTTCTTCCCTCTTCTTGACATCCGTTACATCTGATATCTTGCACCATTGTCAGCAACAGGCAAGATGCCTGTTCCACAAGAAAATCTACTCTTTGTGGAACGGGCATCTTGCCCGTTCTTGAGAATGGTGCAAGATGTGAGTTACATCCGTTACATCCGTCGAGCGAATCCGTTGCCGAACTTCCCTTTTCCTTCTTCCTGACATCCGTTATATCCGTTACAGAATCCGTTGCCGAACTTCCTTCTTCCCTCTAAAACACAGTCCCGTCACTTTCAATCTGAATTGGCGGCACTCCACCAGGCCTCAATTCGCCCGCAATTTTCCGCCCCGCCGCCCAAGTTCCTCCTTGCAAAATCTTCACCAGCGGCAATTGTTCCGCACTCAAATGCAGCTTTTCTCGAATAGCAGCGGCAATTTTATCTAAAAGATTCACAGTCAGCGATCGCCATTCTACTATAACTTCCGAACCAGGCAAGTAACTCTGTGCAAAAATAGCCGAATCTTTTGGCTGCAGCAGCCCGATATCCAAACACAAACCGCCGTTGCGGTACTCCGGCAATCCCGTTAACTCATCCAATCCCGCGACTTCTAAACCAACTTCTTGCAGCGGTTCCAACAGCGAATAAGTCAACCACTGCGAGAGTTTGTGAAACGGCACCAATTCATCTCCCAGATTTTCTCCTGTTAAAGCCGGATGCCGCCACACATCGCCTAAATTAACACCACCAATTGCATATCTTCCCGGCCAAATTTCCCCAAAACCTGTCAAAACAGCGCTCAACACTTCAGAAGCCTTCACAGTGTTGACTTCAGAAACCCCACTGTTGAGCAAGTATGTTGCCAAATTGCCGGGACGCGGGTTTTCGCTGCCAAATAATAATGGATGCTGGCAAATCGCATTTCCCAAACGCTGCAATAATTCTAATCTGCCTGTTAAACCAACTAGCGGATTGTCTCGACTTACCTGAAATCCAGCAGCTAAGGCTTCTAGTTTTAATTGAGAAAGTCCCTGAGAATCAGCTTGCCAAGGAAAATCGGGATTGCTGGAAAAAACACCTTGACAAAACATCCGCAAGCTGGCTATTGCTAACCCTTCAGAACGGCGGTAAACCTGTCCGGTTTCGGATTCGCAATACTGCCAATCTGCACCAGCACCGGCATCGAGCAAAACGCTGATAATTGCTAAATCAAATTTGATCTTAGCTTGCTCTATGAGTGCAAATTCGGCTATTGCTGCATTCAATTCGGCGAGTCGCGACAGGTTGCCGGCTTCAAAATGTCGCCAGCGACTGTGAAAGGGAATGTTAAAATCGGGATATTGTTGGCGCGTGGTGTCAATTACATAATTTGCTGCTTTGTCGAGTTGGGATAAATCGACACGGAAGTAGCGAAGTTTGTCGTGGCTGGCTAAATCAAAAAGCCGATCGCACTTTTGACGAATAGCAGCCGGCGTTCTCAGATATTCTACAGTCTCAAGTTCAATATTGTGCAACTTCATACTACCAAACATCGGTAAACATCATTTTCTTGAAAAAAGTCAAACTGACTGTAATCTAAAAGATTATCTAAAATCGCATTTTTATCGATTTTGATCAGCTTATATTCCCACTTAGACCCGCTGACTTCGCGTTTTATTTGATCGGAAACTATGACCGAATTTCTTTCTCTACCCGGACATACTATTTTACTTAAATCTTCCAGCCTGTCGGCTATGTGAATATCTTTTCCGTAAGTGCAAGACCTAAATATATATAAATTTCCCTTAGCAACTCCCACCGACAAGCCGCAAGGTATTTGATTGGCGTCAATAAAAAGTTTCCAATTCTCGCACAGACTTTCCATTGCCGCTAAGGCTGAGTGAGCTTCCGGGAAAGTCAACAAATGCGAATCGCCAACAATACTCCGAATTGTTCCCCCGTATTCTTCGCAAATTGTTTTTTCAAAAGTATCAAAGTTGGTGAGCAAATATTCAACGTCTTTGATTGAATTAGATTCTTGATAAGCTATAAACCCTCTCAAATCTGCTTTAATTATTGCTTGATTCTTGATAATTCGCGTTTTGTAACTTTGGTCAACTTTGTAAACTTTTTCAGGTTCGCTCATCCCTTTCAAAGAAAACTCGTTGACAAAAGACGTTTGCACTTCTGCTTTGTTGAGGGCCAGCCATGCTGCTTGGGACAAATATATTTCATCCGGCGGAGTTACTGATTCTATACGCGCTGTTAAATTCACCGTATCGCCAAAGATATCTTTATCTTGATGCAAGACATCTCCTAATGTAATCGACACGCGAATAGCCAATCGTTCGTCGTTCGCCTTGCTAGATTGTTGCGCTCTCAATTCTTGCTGCATTTCTATGGCTGCTACCGCCGCTGCTGTGACGCTGGGAAAAATTATCCAAAATGAATCACCTTCCCCTTTAATCACGCTGCCTTCATTTCTGGCGCTAATATCTGAAACAAAAGTTTTATGCTCGTTTAACAAACTACTTAAGTCCGACTGAGATAATTTTTTGACTCTGGCGGTATATCCACAAATATCTGTTTTTACGATCACACTAGAACGCAAATTAGCCATAACCTACCCTGACTGATCAAAAACCAGCAATAATTTTATGTGGCCAAGACGCGATAGTTCGCGTCCGATCGCGTCTTAGCCCTCTCAATCTCCTAAATCGCGTCCGATCGCTTCTGCAAGAATTGTAGCATCTGGCACAGGGTCAGGCGTGTAGTAGCCGGCGGCTTTTTTGGCGACGATTTCGACTTGTGCGTCTGCGGGAATCCAATCTTCAGGAATGGGGATGCGATCGACCACCTGAATGCCAGAATTGATAATCGCATTGTATTTCATATCGCTCATAGAAACTAAACTGTCAATGCGAGAGATCCCCAACCAGTGCAGCACGTCTGGCATTAGTTCTTGAAACCGCATATCTTGAACTCCCGCCACACATTCAGTGCGCGTAAAATAGGCATCAGCGCGATCGCCACCTTCCTGCCGTTTTCTGGCATTGTACACCAAAAACTTAGTCACTTCCCCCAAAGCTCTCCCTTCCTTGCGGAAGTAAACTATTACCCCAGAACCGCCGGATTGTGCAGTTTGGATGCAAATTTCCATCCCGTGTACCAAATAAGGGCGACAAGTGCAGATATCCGAACTGAAGACATCAGAACCGTTGCATTCATCGTGTACCCGTACCGCCAACTGCTTATCGGTGTCAGAAATATTCCCGACATCGCCAATAATATAAACCGTAGTTCCGCCAATTGGTGGCAAGAAAACGTGTAAATCTGGCCGCGTCACTAAATCCGAGAACATTCCGCCTGTTTGCTCGAACAGGACACGGCGGAGAACGCTTTCTTGGGCCCCGATTCGCCTCGCAATTCCCGGCAAATACCACACCGGATCGATCGCAATTTTAGTTACTGCTAAATTGCCACCTGCTTTGACTATTTTGCCATCAATTTGCACCCGCCCCTTAGCAATGGCATCTTGCAATTCCGGCATATTAATGTGAGCTTTAGTGACAGCAATTGTCGGTCGAATATCGTATCCCTGCTGGAGAAATGAAGTATAAACTTCGCTAACCAAACCCCCAAAGGGATCGAGAGAAACAATCAAATTGCGATCGCCCCAACTCGGATGCGGCCCGATGTGTGCCGCCGGAGAGGTGTTGGTAAAATCGGGGCGGTGATCGGCTTGGAGTGCGCCGGAAGCAACTGCTAGCGCACGATAAACAGAGTAGGAACCCGAATGAGTGCCGATCGCATTCCGGTGAGACGATTTGGTAAGGCTACCAATAACAGGCCCCCGTTTCAGCGGATCGATTTCTCCCCAGTGGATGGGATGAGGTTTTGTGCCGGATCTGTCGGGATGGGATGTTAAAACTATATGCTTGGGTTTAGACACAGTTGTTTTTGGCTCTTGCTATGGATGCTGCTGTTGGTTGTAAGCCGAATCGCAATCTGAAACAGTGATTCATCATACCAACCGTACACACCTCCCTGGTTGAAACAATCGCGCTACACACACACAAACCTTTCTCGGCTTGGGTTGCACGATAACAAGAGGTTTTCGTCGGATTTGATATAAGGATCGCGAATTAAATAACTTACAATTTTAATTGTTATTGTGGGATGGGCGTCCCGCCCGTCCTTTTTGGACGGGCGGGACGCCCATCCCACTTTCAAGAGTGGAAGTTATTTAATTCTCATTCCTAAGTCCAGAGTTCGATCTTGGACAGTATAGCCAACACCAAAGACAGCACAACTGCCAAACGGCAAGTGTGAAGTTTTAAGAGATGCGCGAAAAAAAAAGATTTGAGATTCTGAGCCGCCGACGTGCAGTCAATCTCAAATCTCAAATCTCAAATCTCAAATCTCAAATCAAATACTGTTGGTAAAAACGTCTTAATCCAGGCTTTGAGGGTGACAGAATTCCATTAAAATTGCCTCACCTTCGCCGCGCGAGTCCAATTCCTTCGCCATGCACTCAACACGTTCTTCCGAAAGGAAGAAGCGGGTAACTTTGTGCGGTACAAACCACCGATAGCGCTGCCACAAACAGATAGAGTAACGAAGGGCATCCGGCAAAGAGTATGTGTAATTTCGCTGAATTGCCAAACCTGCCTTTTCCCCGGCTAGAGCCAAAGTTTTTGGAGTGTAACCGATCAGATTGTAGGGATAATCGGTGCTGTGCCAGCGCCAGCCCAGTTGCCGCGCGTATGGGCTGTCCGCGTTCGGTACAGCCACCCAAATGTAACCGTTTGGAGCCAGCAATTGCCTCATGCAGTCGAGTGTTTCTGCAGGCAAAGGCGTTGCTCCCAAAACGTGTGAACAGAGTATGACATCAAACTTTTCGTCAGTACCTTTTTCTGCAACGTATTCTTCTACAGTGCCGGTGAAAACATCGACACCGCATTCCCTGGCTGCTGCTGCTGCTGAGGAGCTAGGCTCAATTCCTGCTACCTCAACTCCGAGTTTTTTGAAGACTTGGATAATGGAACCTCCCCCGCATCCTACGTCTAACAGCCGCTTGCCTACAGGGATAGGAATGTGTCGGTATTCATTGAGTTTTTTGGCTTCTTTTACTACGTCTTCTTCCTCTGGTACGTAAGTATTGTAGCACTGCCAGCCCTCGGGGTAATAATCGCTCAGTTCATCCCATGTCGGGCGGGGATTTACGAATACTAAGCCACAATCTTCGCATCCGTAAACTGACCATTTAGGAGCCTCTTTTGGTTGGCGGGCTGTCCCGGCTGTGTACTGGAAGCTGATTTTTTGGGAGCTGCAAACAGGGCAATTTGTAAATTTTTGCATGGTTCAGTTTCAAGATTTGTACAGTTGCTAAGGGCAGTGGAACGACCACAATTTATTACCATTAGCTGAGCTGGTAGAGTGCACCACTGCAAGCAGATCGAAAACTAGGTTTATTTGCGAATTAGTATTTGTAGTAGATGCTTGGGTTGTTGGCGCTCGCCCCCCGATTAAGCGGCGCTGTACAATTTTATGTCTAAATGGTTAGACTGAGAAGGTAGCATTTGTTACCTATAAGACAACCGACGCTCAACAGACAATGATTGTCGGTAGCGTTTTTGCGGTTGGGCTAAATTCTTACAAAAATACTAACTCACAAAATTAATGTTGCCAAGTACATCTAATTATTTGCTCAAAAATGGTCGCGTACCAGCGTCTCTTCTAGAGATGAAATCGATCGCCCCGTCAGCTTCTACTGTCGCCACAACGGGGAGTGAGAACAATTTTTGTTTGGTGGATTTGGAAATTGCAGCAGGGACGATCGCCCAAATTATCCCAGTAGGTAGAAAACCTGTATCCTCCTATGGAGATATCCCAGTTGTAGATTTGCACCGCGGCTTAGTTTGGCCTTGTTTTGTGGATATGCACACGCATTTAGACAAAGGCCACATTTGGGAACGATCGCCCAATCCCGATGGAACTTTTGCCAGCGCGATCGAAGCAGTGGGCGCTGACGCTCAAAAAAACTGGAATGCAGACGATGTTTACCGGCGAATGGAGTTCGGCCTCAAATGCAGCTACGCCCACGGAACCAAGGCTATCCGCACTCACATCGACAGCGCGGGCAAACAGGGAACCGTTAGTTGGGGAGTATTTGAAGCGCTGCAAGCCGAATGGGGCGATCGGCTGATCTTGCAAGCCGTTTCCCTGGTTTCCCTCGACTATTTCCTGACACCAGCCGGCGAAAAATTAGCCGATCGCATGGCCCAAACCGGCGGCATTCTCGGCGGAGTCGCCTATATCAACCCCGACTTAGACAAACAACTCGATCGAGTTTTTGCCTTAGCCAAAGAACGAAATTTAAACCTCGACTTCCACACCGACGAAAACGACGATCCAGATTCAGTAACACTGCGGGAAGTCGCAAAAACCGCCATCCGCGATAAATTTTCCGGTCAAATTATCTGCGGACACTGCTGTAGTTTAGCTGTACAACCGCCAGATTTAGTAACAGAAACTATCGCATTAGTCAAGGAAGCAAATATTGGCATTGTCAGCTTGCCGATGTGCAACCTTTACCTGCAAGACCGAGAATCTCAGCGTACACCTCGCTGGCGAGGTGTGACACTGCTGCACGAACTCAAAGCAGCCGGAATTCCCGTTGCAGTTGCTAGCGACAATTGTCGCGATCCGTTTTACGGATTTGGCGACCATGATGTTTTGGAAGTCTTTAATATGGCAGTCCGCATCGCCCATTTAGATAGGCCTTATGGAGACTGGCCCTGTGCAGTGACAAAGACTCCAGCCGATTTAATGGGATTGCCGAATTTAGGACGAATTGCAGTTGGTTTACCAGCCGATTTGATTTTGTTTAAGGCGCGTAATTTCAGCGAATTATTATCTAGAGCGCAGGGCGATCGCACTGTTTTGCGGCAGGGAATTAAAATTGATACAACTTTGCCCGATTACCGCGAACTCGATGATTTATTAGCACTTTAAATCTGACATCCTGCATCAATCTCAAGAACAGGCAAGATGCCTGTTCCACAAAAGATAAATTTTCTTTCTACTGGTTCTACTCGTTACTAGGCTCTGCCTGGTAACGTAGATCCGGAGGCTCTGCTTCCAATTTTCTCGCTCGCAATGCGAGGCAGAGCCTCTAGATATGGTTCCCAGGCAGAGCCTAGGAACCAGTTAGTTTTTAGGGTAAGGCGTGCAGTGCATACGCTACATTTAGATGTTCTGCACAACTATTATTATTGTCAAATTGCAACTAATTTGATATAAATATAAAAGCTAATTTGATTGAGGATGTTTTAAGTGAAAGCAGTTATTTTATTGTCGGGAGGGCTAGATTCCTCAACTGTTTTGTATCAAGCCAAAGCCGACGGCTGCGAGTGTTACGCTATTTCCTTTGACTACAAGCAAAGACATCGGCGGGAATTGGAATCAGCACGGGCGATCGCACTTTCGGCAGCGGTTAAGGCACATCAGATAGTAAACTTTGACTTAACACTGTGGGGCGGTTCGGCTTTGACGGATAATGAGATGGAATTGCCGATCGATCGCAATCTTGCAGAAATGTCCCAAAACATCCCGACTACCTACGTTCCAGCTAGAAATACAATCTTTCTCAGTTTTGCCCTCGCCTACGCAGAAACTCTACAAGCCGATCGTATTTACATCGGCGTCAACGCTTTAGATTATTCCGGCTATCCCGACTGCCGCCTCGATTACATCCAAGCCATGCAGGAAGTATTTCGGTTAGGAACAAAGCAGGGAAGAGAAGGAGAAGCTATTAAAATTATAACACCTTTGATCGAACTTAAAAAAACAGAAATTATTCAATTAGGCAATAAGTTGGGAGTTCCTTGGGAGCAAACTTGGTCTTGCTATGCAGGCGGGGAAAATGCCTGTGGCGTTTGCGATTCTTGTCGGTTGCGGCTGGCTGCTTTTGAGGAATTGGGATTAAAAGATCCGGTGCCTTACGCTTAAAAAGCACTTACGCATTTCGTAGGGTGCGTCAGAGGGAAAACCTAATTATTTCGTACTCGCTTCAAGCCTGACGCACCTTACAAACAAAACTAAAATTTAGGCGGCTTATTTACCTTCCGGCTCATCCTCAACTTCCGGTTGACCCTGGTCTTCCTGTTCATCCTTAATTTCATTTTGCAGCGAATTCAACGGGACTAAAAGCATATCAGCTATTTGCGATTGTCCTCTAGCCCTGTAGATATCTATCGCTTTCTGAACATCTTCTACTGCACCCTGTAGGTTTTCTAATAAAGTTTGAGCATCAGCGCGAACCATATGCGCTTCGGGAAAGCTAGGATTGAGATTAATTGCTTGAGTTAAAAGTTCAACTGATTCTTTATATTGTCCTTGGCGAGCGAGGTCGAATCCTTGTTTATAAAGTTCTTGAGCTTTCATAGCATTTCTTAATTTCTGCTGTTCATCGCGCTTGCATAAAGGATCGAGTCTATTTACTTGACCTGATGAATCAATTATAAAGCACCCTGGTTCTTCCTGATCAGTCGCTACAGTCAGAAAAAGAGGTAGACTAATTATTGATTGTTTTTCCCAAGTTAAAAGATATGTCTATTGAAGAGCGCCGAGGTATTGAAACAATTGACAGAAACCAAAATCTACTTCTCGTTCGCGCTCCTATTGAGTCAGTAGCCCAAAAGCTCAGTAGGGCGAGACGTGCGGATGTCTGGGAACGGGATATATACGATCGCGAAATCGAAATTACCGCCGAAAGCTATATTGTATTTCAGTTCCGAGGACACCCTTGGACAATCGTTGAGCAACTGAATCATCATCCCGGTTCCCTTGTATTTGGAGTAGGAGATGCTATCACCCTTTCCAGCTTCCCATCCACTCGCGCCATCTACTACAAATGCAGCGACACTTGCGGTTATATTGGTTATAACTGCTATGACAGAGGTGCATTTGCAGAGATGCTGTACTTTGAAGCAGAAATGGATCTCCTATTCCTCTCTGACTTTCGTGAGGTTAAAGCTGAGGATATTGACGATGCCTTCAACTTTACTTTCGCTTTTATGCAGGAGCAAGATATCTATATTCCCTACGTATATTACGAAAATGTGAAGGTTGGCGATCGCATTAATTTACGCCCCAAAGGCCCGACGTTAGATGATTTAGTACGCAGCGACTTCGAGCGAGTAGATTATCTAGGTATTCGCTAAAATATTCTCAACTAGAAAATTTGGCCACACTACTCACCCCGCTATTCTTTCGCCCTTTCCCCACAACTTCCTCATCCGCTGCTGCAATTCCATCTAAAGTTCGATCGCCCGCAGCCCCTTCCAACAAGTGAATTTGAAGTTGATCCAACCGCGGCCCGATCGCCGAAACCACCGTAAGTTCCACATTTTCGCCTCGCCAAACTTCCCCCACCGCCGGCATTCTTTGCAACTGATAGCTCAGAAAACCTCCGATTGTCTGATATTCGTCAGTTACTGGCAAATCCAAATTCAATATTTGATTCACATCATCTAAATTTAACTGCGCTTGCACTAAATAAGTGCGATCGTCCAATACTTGCAAAGCAATTTCTTTGCTGTCGGGTGACTCGTAGCTGCGGCCGATAATTTCGGCAATCAAATCCCTCAGCGTCACTAACCCGGAAATGCCGCCAAATTCATCAACTACGATCGCAATTTCTTCCGACGAACTCTGCATCAAAGGCAGCAGTTCCCCCAGCAGCATCATCTCCGGCACAAACCTCACCGAACCCATCCAATTTAAAATTGGCGTGTCGGGAGATAGCAAACCTTCAGCTAGGGGTTTCGCAAGTTGTTTGAAGCCAATAATGCCGATAATGTCGTCTAAAGAATCTCCCGTCACGGGATAGCGGGAATGGTTAGAAATCGCCATTTCGTCGAGCAAATTTTGAAATGTGGCCGTCTTGGGAAGTGCGACAATGCTAGGCCTCGGCACCATTACTTCTTCTACCCAAACTTCGCCAAATTCAAACACGTTGTTGAGCAATTCTCGCTTTTCTGCTTCCAAGCCGCTGGATTCGCTGGAAGTAGCGATAATTAATTGCAGTTCTTCGGGAGTAACCGGTCGATGCCTTAGATCGTATTCGATGCCCGCAAACCGCAAGAGCGATCGAGTAGATTGATTGAGAAACGACACAAAGGGCTTGAACAAACGGGCAATCAATAAACTCGGAGGCCCTAAACTTCTGGCTAGCTGTTCGGAATACAGCAACGCTACAGATTTGGGAAAGAGTTCGCCCAGTACGATTTGCACGTAAGCTAGCAACAAAAAAGTTACTATTGATATGCTAAAAGAATGGGCGATCGCCGACTTGATGTAAATTGGCAGCGGCAAATAGCCGATCGACATTCTCACTAGCACGGCGATCGTACTTTCCCCAATCCAGCCGAGAGCTAAACTAGAAAGAGTGATTCCCAACTGCATTGTTGAGAGCAATCGCTCAATACTTTGCTGCAAAGATTGCACAGTTAAAGCTGCAACGTCGCCAGCGTCCACTAACTGATTGATGCGCGATCGGCGTACCGTCACCATCGAAAACTCAGCCGCCACAAAAAAAGCATTGATCGCAATCAGCAACAGCACTGACAGCAACCGCGACAGCACCTCTGTCCAACTCATCGCGGGTAAATCAGATATCTCCTGCACTCTCGCCCCTAAAAGTGACACAATGCTCCCTAAAAAAACTTTCTCGATCAAACCTGAGAATCAGTCTGCAGGTTTGGTCTTCTTTTATATTACTTCGCCACTGGAATGCCAGATATTTGCAACTGAAGTTTTTGACCTGGATAATCTGTCAGCGTCAACGAAACTTCCTTAGCATTTTCTAGCAAAGCTGTGGGAATACTCACCGTACCGTAAAACACCTGCCCGTTGGGGGGCAGTTCCGACGGCAAATCCTCGGCAGTCGCGCTCAGGGCCCGGCCACGATCGTCAGTGACGTTCAAGAAACTGTAGAGAAACCTCACAGCTTGGGAGCCTTCATTTTTCATGCTCACGTCTAGCAGCATGGAATTGTTGCGCTGACTGGCCGCGCTCACTTCCAGAGTTATTCCCCCGTCGCGACTGTTCAGGGGAAACTTGGCGCTGGCATTTTGTGCAGCCGGTTTTTTGGCCGCGGCTGGTTTAGAGCTTGCCTTCTCTGTTTTAGTATTTGCCCCGGCCGTTTTTTCGGGATCGCGACCTTCTACCCGTGCTTTGACGGTTGTGAGAATGTCTTTTTCTTTCAAAATGCTCACTTGGTCTTTGCTAGCGGTCTTTCCCGGCTTGCCGCTGCCAGCATTGTTGCTGGGACGAACATCGGGTTGAGTCGTTCCTTGCAAGGCTTCGCGACCTATAGTAAATCCCCAAACAGAACTCGTCACGCCTGCTCCAAACATGAGAGCGAGCAGAATTAGAGTCAGCACTACCGTCGAATTCACTGCCATTGCCTATAAGTTTATGCCGAGTCCTAGAAACTGCTTTGTCCGGTCGATCGGCTTGCCTAACATTGGCTAACAGGCGATCGGGACTCAGCCGCTCTAAAGATTTTGATTTTTGTTCTCTAGTTCTAGCACGGACTGAGAAATTATGTTATAATTCATTTTGAGTTAGGTCGAAGAAATCGATTTAACGGCAGTTGGCCGAGCGGTTTAGGCAGCGAACTCATAATTCGCCCCAGGCAGGTTCAACTCCTGCACTGCCGATTTTTAATAACTTAGGACGCTCAGCGCCCGAAAAACCCCGTTTCTTCCTAGAGGATTGCTTACCCAAAAGCCCCTATTCTGGTAGAAACCGGGTTTTTTACGTTGTCAGCGGGCGGAAACGAAGTATTTTGCTCGGTGATGGACGCAAAAAGTGGCTTGACGCGCTACTTACAGCGCACCCTAAGTAGTTTATTTAGCTGGACATTGTTTAACAGTCATTTGTGCCCAATCTAAAATCTAAAATCTAAAATCTAAAATCGTATTATCCCTTAATTAACTCCACTCCGTCGCGCCCGTCGATATCTTGAACGTAAACCTTAACTTGTTCTTCCTTTGCAGTCGGCAACTTTTTACCCGTAAAATCCGGCTGAATCGGTACTTCTCGGTGGCCGCGATCGACTAATACCGCTAACCAAATTTTCTCCGGCCGCCCGTAATCGTTTACCGCATTCAAAGCCGCTCGACTCGTTCTGCCTTTATATATAACGTCATCTACCAACACCACAGTTTTGCCCGTCAAATCGAAAGGAATTTCTGTTTTAGCCGGTGTCCGCATCGCAACTCGATCCAAGTCATCTCGATAAAAGGTAATATCCAAAGCGCCCACGGATACTTTGACTTGTTCGAGGACTTCAATTTGATCTGCCAAAATTTGAGCTAAAGGCACTCCTCTACTATGAATGCCCAACAGCACTAACTCCGAGGGATTCCCTGATTTTTCGACAATCTGGGAAGCGACGCGGGTGAGAGTGCGCCTCACTTCATCAGGGGATAAAATTTGGATAATTTTAGTCATGGGTTGCTGCGAGCTAATTGTTGGCTGTTGGCATATCGAACAATTTGAGATTTGAGATTTGAGATTTGAGATTGACTTGACAGATGAATCTGGGGGTTTGAACTAAGGTCAATCGATTGCGCGATTTTAGATTTTAGATTTTAGATTTTAGCATTGACTTGCGCGAGATAAATACGTTCGGCAAGTTTCTCGGATACAGGTTTTTTATTTCTGGACGGATGAATCACGTGGCGGGTATCCTGGATGCGGGAATTGTCAAAACTTTTTTTGCTTCTGTCGGTGGCTTATATCTGTCTTCTGCTGGGCTTACCCGGAACCGATGAAAAGCAGATGCTGCGATTGCAATGCTTGGAGCGCGAACAATGACAGAAATACGTTATTTATGTCTCCTGGACTGTGCGGGTGAGGTCATCAGTTAGCGACTCAAACATAATAAGGTATAAAAAAGCAATGATAGTCCCAACCAAATCAGAAAGCAATACCGAGTTAATTGCAATGCTTGGCAAATTAGCGGCGCTGCGATCGGGTGAACCGGCTCGCCTAACAGCGGTTTGTGTTTGAGAACTCCGCGATAGGAATTAGTACCTCCTAGTTGCACTCCCAAGATGGCGGCGTAAACGCACTCGCTCCAACCGGAATTGGGGCTGGCATCTTTAACAGCATCTCTCTGACAAATCTGCCAAATGTAAATCGGTTTGCCCGATATAACGGCTAAAGTAATCACTGTTAGCCGGCAAGGAATCCACGTCAGCACGTCTTCTAGTTTGGCGCTAAACCATCCTAAATCAGTGTATGGCGCTTCTTTGTAGCCGATCGTAGAATCTAATGTGCTGGCTGCTTTGTAAGCGATCGCCAAGGGGACTATAGCACTCGCCCACATCGAGTTAGGATCGATCGGCGAACCGGTAACACTTAATAATAGATGTGGCAGAGCGAACCCAAGTAAGGCATAAAATAGCGGTGCTGTCACGCCATCGACTGCATTCTCTGTTACAGTTTCTAACAATGCTCGCAGAATTTCTGGCTCGGATAAGTTTTCGGTATCCCGGCCGACGTAAAGGCTCAACCTTTCTCGCGCCTTGACTAAATCTCCAACATTTAAAGGTGCTAGCACATCCTCTGCTGCCGCCCTCAAACTGCGACCTGCAAAACAGCTTGCCAGCAAAATGGTCTGTATGGCAATACCTAAAAGAGGATGCACCCAACTAGCAGCTTGGACGATCGACCAACTGACAGTATAACTGCCTACAATCAGCCCGATCGCTAGTATTGTACCAGCACCTCGCAGCAGCAGTTTGTGCTGCTCGCCAGCGGGACTATCCCCGGCTTCAGGCATTTTGCCTGCGGGATTATTCCATATATTAAAGACAAGTCGAGTATAACGGTCGATCGCCCAACCCATCGCCTGCACGGGATGCGGCCAACCCCAAGGATCGCCGATCGAATAATCCAACACCGCAGCTAAAATCAAAACAGGAAATTCATCCGGCATCATTATATATTGTGTCAAACTTGATAGTCCGTCAATCCATTTTAGATTTTAGATTTTAGATTTTAGATTTTAGAATTGAAGAAAGCGACTCCACCGATCGATCCGGGGACTGGCGATGGGGAGCGAGGATCTTTTTTCTCGCTCCACGGATGAATCCGGGGGGCCGAACCATCTTCCTTCATTGTCACAGCAGGAGTTATCGCCCCAGAGAGCAGATTTTCACTCCTGCTACCCTTGCGGACTTTGATTTTTTGAGGGGCGATTTTATAGTAGAAGAAAGAAGGAAGAAGCAATAAAGGCAAGGGTTTGAGCAATTCAAAACCTCATCATCATCAGGCGTGGTTGCTCTAACTGCTGAGATTACTGTAGTCGTCCAGCAAGTGTACGTTCTCCTCCCAATTAACACCGTCAAACGGTAGAATCTCAAAGTGTTTGATGGCATCGTCGTCAAGACAACGGACGTTGACATCGAAATGATCGGGATGCGATCGGGGGCGATAGAACGAGTGAATGCCGCAAATTCGGCAGAAAGTATGTTGAGCAGTTCCTGTATTAAATGTATAGGTTGTCAAAACATCTTCGCCACTGAGCAAGGTAAAACGTTCCGGCGGCACAATGAGATGCAAAAATCCCTTCTTTTGACAGATAGAGCAGTTGCAATCAGATGCTTCGTGTTTGTCAACGGCTACACGGAAGCGGACAGCTCCGCAGTGACAGCCACCAAAGTAAGTAACAAGTGTTGCGTCCATGTGTGCTTGCTGCCGATCGAATGAATGAACTTACCATTTAAATGATAAAGCTAGTTTCTTCCCCAAGAGCCGCTTGCCAACTGCGGACATCATAGTATAAGTCTTCGAGGGAAATACTGTACAGCGCTTCGGCAAGTTTTTTGTGCAATCGGTTCCACAAACTGAATGTTACCCAGTCCTCTGCTTGCGTCGAGTCGGGAAAATGTCGAGGTAAAGGTTCAATAGTTTCACCTACAGCCTCTAAGATTTGTCCTAAAGAGATTTGAGCTGGCTGGCGGGCTAATTGATATCCTCCTTGGGAACCCCGAACAGATTGGACTAAACCGGCTCGTCGCATTTCAATCAGCAATTTTTCTAGATACGGAGCAGGTAACTCCTGTCGCTTCGCTATCGATTTCACCGATGTCGGGCCAAAGCGAGGTTGCAAACTTAGATCCAGTAATGCTTTGACACTGTAGTGTCCGCGTGTGGTTAACTTCATGGGATTTTAAGAGCGGGGCAAATATTCAGCTAGCTGATAGCTGATAGCTTATGCTACCGAGTTTAGAGATTGCTCGCACCGGTTGCAGCTACTCCTCAAGAAAGACTGCAGGTTGTTAAAAATATTTAGATAATAGTGGTTAACAATTGAGCCGATCGGTGTAATATAGTTTTACGACCAGCTATAAAGCTAAAGTTTCTTGGTCAAACCAAAAACCAACCGAGAAAAAATCCGTACACCAGTTGAATATTTCAGGACTCAGTAAATGGCTAAAAAGAAAAATATCGAACCCCTTGAAGGCGAAGATCTGATCAAAAAGGTCAAAGACCTAGAGAACCTTACCAAGGAAGAAAAAGCTAGAGCCTGTGGCTACTACACCGTTACCAAGAACGGCGTAGAACGGGTCAACATGATGAAATTCCTGAATGCGCTGATTGATGCAGAAGGCATTCAGCTAGACGGGAAGCAAAACGGCAATGGACGCGGCGGACGCTCTGCCAGCTATCGGATTAGCGTTCAATCTAACGGCAACTTACTGATTGGAGCTGCCTACACCAAACAGATGGAACTCCAGCCGGGAGATGAATTTGAAATCTCTCTGGGACGCAAGCACATTCACCTGCGCCAAATCGATCGAGAAGAAGAAGAATCCTAGGCTTTTACAACTTGCTTTGACTTCTTGCTTGAACAGGTTGGTTTGACTTCAAGCATTGACTGCGAGCAGAGAATTGGCTCTGAAATCTTTCTGCGAGCCTAAAACACTATGGCTTCTATAGATGGCAATGGCTCGACAAAAGCCACTGCCACCACTTTATATTTTGCGAGAATACCTATTCTCGCCCCTCGCTATATCCGTTTGGACAAGCGGGGGATTTTCCGCGTAGCTGTTGAAGAGAAGTTCTGCAGCCGATTGTGTACGGGATTTAACGGATGTAAGGCATGGATGTTCACCAAGGGATTGTATAGCGGATTTAACGGATGAATGTTAAGTTTCGATGGTCGAGGTTCCAGGCAAGAAGCAGGTTAGGTTGAGCTACGAAACCGAACAAAGCAAGAAAATGGCGGAGGTATTCTAGGCCAAGAGTGCGTAATACCCGTTTAAAATTTAAAAAAAATAATGCAACTGTCGGCAAACTCCAAAGCACGAGCTTCCTCATTCATCCCTAATTATTTAATCTAAAATCTAAAATCTAAAATCTAAAATTGTATAAGTCTCGTGCTTGCTCCTGAGTTGTGTCTGTGTGGGAGGGGTTTTGAGGGGAAGGAAACACCTCGATCGCCCGTAAGTGAAATTACAGGCTGGAACAGTTAAAGTGTTAGGGAGCAATTAGTCACCAGCCTATGCCGTTGCCCCGATTCGCGAGCAAAACTTCTCAACACCAAATAAAAATCCCCCTGCGTCGCCTTCTAGTGGCCTCTTTTGTGCTGCAAATCGTCGCAGCCGTTGGGATTGTCGGGTATCTGTCCTTTCGCAACGGAGACAAAGCAGTCGAAGAGCTCGCCGAGAAATTGATCGCGGAGACGGGGAAGAGAGTTGAAGAAAAGCTGATTTCTTTTCTCGAACCTACCCAGTGGGTAAATCAACTTAACGCCTCGGCGATCGAGCGCGGTGAATTAAACTTACAGTTAGAAAAGCCCCAGCCTCGGGGAGAGAAGTTCCTCTGGCAGCAAATGCGATCTTTTAAAAGCATTCAATGGATTTCCTTCGGTGCTGAAAAATCAGGAGAATATCTCGGCATTTGGCGCAACCCCACTGATCGCAGCTTGCAAATTGTCGCGGCGAACAAGTCTACCAACTTTCAGAACATATACTACGCTACAGACGGCAACGGCACTCGCACCGCTAAATTAAAGGCAGAACCCGGAATCTACGATGCCCGTCTCCGCCCCTGGTACAAAGAAGCTGTCGCAGCTAATAAACCGATTTGGACGAGTATTTATCGAGGTTTTACTCCTGGGACTGTTTTTATTGCTGCCACCCAACCGATTCGCGATCGAAATGGTAAATTGCTGGGAGTTTGTGCCGTAGACTTTTCGCTCTCGGAGCTTCAGCAATATCTCCATCGGATCAAGCTTAGCAAAACGGGACAAATTTTCGCGATCGAACGATCGGGCTTGCTGATTGCCAGTTCAAGTCAAGAATCACCCTTTAGAAAGATGTCGGGAAACCCGCAACTGCAGCGGCTGAATGTTTTAGACAGCCAAACTCCTATCATTCGCACCGCAGCTAAATATTTGTACGAACACTTCGGGGGCTTTGGCGACATTAAGCAGCGACAGCAATTGCAATTTAGCCGAGACGGGCAGGAATATTTTGTGGAAGTGCTGCCGTTTTCTGATGTTTACGGTTTGAACTGGCTGATTGCGATCGCAGTGCCCGAATCCGATTTCATGGGGCAAATTAACAAAAATACGCGCACTACAATTTTACTTTGTTGGGCGGCGCTACTGCTATCGACAATTGCTGGAGTGCTGACAGCTAGGTGGGTAACGCTGCCGCTGTTGCGGCTCAATGAAGCAGCTAAAGATATTGCCGCCAGAGAGTTCGATCGCGCTGTGGCTGTCAGTAGGCTTGAGGAAGTCGGCGAATTAGCCCAGTCTTTCAACGAGATGGCTGCTCAACTGAAAAAGTCTTTTCAAGCTTTGGCAGAAAGTGAAGAAAAATTTGCCCAACTGGTAGAAAATTTGCCTGTTGGAGTCTCAGCGATGACTCCGGGTGGCGCAGTTATTTTCATGAATTCGGCGGGTGAGCAGATATTGGGGAGGGGAGAAATGCCCGATGCTACCGCAACAGAGCTAGCAGAAGCTTATCAAACTTATATAACAGGAACCGATCAACTTTACCCGGCAGATCAAATGCCGTTTGCACGGGCGTTGAGTGGCTTCGAGGTGATTGCTGAAGATATGGATATTCGCCTGGATGGGAAAAATATTCGTTTGGAAGTGCGAGCGCTGCCGGTGTTTGACGGTGGGGGGAATATCCTTTATGTTCTTAATGTTTTTAAAGATATTACGGCTCGCAAACACGCAGAGCAAATATTGGCTGACTACAACCGTACCCTGGAAATTCAAGTAGTCGATCGCACGATCGAGCTAGCCTCGATCAATGCCCGCTTGGAGATCGAAATTGAGGAGCGCAAGCAAGCTGAAAAAATTATCCGTCAAGAGCGCGACTTTAACTTAAAGATTATCGAAAATTCTCCGATTTTTTTTGTGGCGATCGACTCTGAGGGTAAAATCCTGCTGGCGAATAACAGTATGTTGGAAGCGGTGGGCTATACTGCCACAGAAGTTGTAGGCAAAGATTACTTAGCGACATTTGTACCCCCAAGCGATCGAGCCGGATTGCATTCAATTTTTACGGGCGTAACAGCGCGGGAGCAAACGGTTAACGAACATCGCATTCTCACTTCGGACGATCGGACTTTGTTAGTGGAGTGGCACGGCACACCGGTGATCGACGAAGGTGGCAACCTGGATTTCTTGTTTGGATTTGGGATTGATATTGGCGATCGCAAACAAGCACAATTAGCCCTGCAAAAAAGCGAAGCTCTGTTTCACAAATTAGCGAACACTGTTCCCGGAGAACTTTACATATTCGTGCAGCATCCCGACGGATCAGTCAAGATGGAATATATCAGTCCTCGATGCCGAGAGATTCAAGAATTAGAGCCGGAGGAAATCCAGAACAACTCTGCTTTACTCTACGAACAAATGCACCCGGACGATCGATCCAGTCACTTCGAGGCAATTGTCAAAAGTGCCACTGATCTAGAACTATTTTCCCACGAGTGGCGGATTGTGACAGCATCGGGAAAACTCAAATGGCTGCAAGGTTATTCTCGACCAGAATTGCGCGAAAATGGAGATATTGTCTGGCACGGCATAATTATTGATACGAGCGATCGCAAACAAGCAGAACAAGAACTTCAACAAGCCAAAGAAGCCGCAGAAGCTGCCAACAAAACTAAAAGCCTCTTTCTCGCCAACATGAGCCACGAATTGCGAACCCCCCTCAACGCCATTCTCGGCTTCGCTCAATTAATGGAACCCAGCACTAATTTAACTTTGCCGGAAAAAGAAAATATCAAAATTATTCGCCGCAGCGGAGAACACCTGCTCCAAGTGATCAATCAAGTCTTAGACTTATCTAAAATAGAAGCTGGCCGCATGACACTCAACGCCAAAAGTTTTGACTTGTACCGCTTGCTGGGGGACGTGAAAAATATGTTTCAAATTCCGGCAAAAAATAAAGGATTGCAATTAATTATTGACTGCTCTTCCGATGTTCCCCAATACGTGCAAACTGATGATGTTAAGTTGCGACAAGTGCTAATTAACTTATTAGATAATGCGGTTAAATTTACCCCTTCCGGTTCAGTTTCAGTTACTGTGGAGCCGAATAAAAAACAAATAATTAAGCCTATATTGAACGAAGCTTTTGATTTTGTGGAAACTCAAAAGACAGTCATTATTTCCTTTGCAATAGCAGATACAGGAGTTGGTATTTTCCCGGACAAATTAGAAAGCATATTTGAATTATTGGTGCAAACTGCATCTGAAAAAAAAGTTCAAACAGGTACGGGTTTAGGATTAAATATCAGCCGCGAGTTCATAAGATTAATGGGGGGCGACATTACCGTCGAGAGCGAAGTGGGACAAGGGACTGTCTTCAAGTTTGATATTCAAGTTGTTACCGCAACGGGTGCTGGTGAAGTCATCAATAAATATGTTGAAGTCAATGATTTATCGCCGAGTTCAAGTATGGTACAAGAAAAAATATCTGATAGTGCTGCAATATTTACTCTGGACTCCAAGCCGAAAGTTTCCCCAGAATGGGCGAGAACTCTAAAACAGGCAGTCCGTGAGGCTGACTTCGATTTGATTGCCACAACTATTGAGGAAATCGGCAGCGATAATGATGTTTTTGCGGAAGTTCTGAGGAATCATCTATATAATTTTGATTATCAAAAAATACTAGATTTGATTGCTGAAATTGAGCGATAGGGGGCTGAGCTTTCGAGTGCGCCGAAGCCCACCTTATCTATAAAGTAGCTGTTCTGCATAGATGCTCCCCGAACAGTTATTTTAGCTGCTGCCACAAGAGTCATGAGATGGCATAAGGTGTTCGTTCAGACTCTCAATACACTATGATAATCATGTTTGATTTACTGCTAATAATTGAGTGGTTGACTTGACTTTTTTGAAGCTAAAGTTAACCCCCCCGATCGCCCTTTTGGTAAGGGTAAATCGAGGGGGTTAACTCTTATTTGTCAAGTATCTGAGGATATCAAGCAGGGTTCGCTTCGGCTCGTCTTTGTAACAGGCGGGCAATTTCAGCTTTTTCTACAAGTCCTACTAGGACACCGTTTTCGCGAATGACGGGGAGTTCTTGTACTTTGAGTTGTTCCAGAAGGGTGACGACTTCAAGGAGGGATAATTCTGGTTTGACTGTGGTGGAAAATTCGATCGGCTTCAGGAGTTCTTTGACTAAAACTTGGGGCCAAGTTCCGGTAGGAATGGTTTTGAGGTCGTCTAGGTCGATCGCCCCTACCAATTGTCCGGCATCATCTGTTGCCAGGAACCTGCGCCAGGTTTGAGCGCTACCGATAACGTAGTTGTTGGCAAATTCTCTGAGGGACAAGTCTTGGGAGACGATCGGACTTTCGGGGGTAACAGCATCTGCGGCTGTCAATCCTGCCAGTTGATTTTGGACTGTGGCATATTGGGCAGATTGACCGGCATTTTGCAGTAAGAACCAACCGATTACTAGATTCCAAATATTGCCGAATACGCCTGTAGCAATGGCAATCCAACCAATTATTTGACCGACGCGGCTAGCAAAAATTACACCTTTGTAAGGGTTGCCAGTAATTTTCCAGACGATCGCTTTGAGGATGTTGCCACCGTCGAGGGGCAAACCGGGAATTAAGTTAAATAAGGCTAGAACTAAGTTGATGGAAGCTAAAAGTCCGACGATGGCTGCTGCGGGGCCTGTGAGTCCAGCACCGATGCCGATCGCTGTTAACAAACCGGATAAAAATAAGCTAACCAACGGGCCTGCAATGGCTACCCAAAATGCTTCGGCTGGGGTTTTGGATTCTCTTTCTAAATTAGCCAGTCCGCCAAACAGAAATAGCGAAATCGATTTCACGCCAATTCCCTGTTTAATGGCTACCCAACTGTGTCCTAATTCGTGGGCTAAGACGGAAGCAAATAACAGTAACGCTGTGAATAATCCCAGCATCCAGGGCGCTACGGGGCCCAATGTGGGAAACAGGGCAGCTAATGCGCCGCCGTACTGCCAGGTTACTAAACCCAGAACTAAAAACCAAGATGCGTTGACAAAGAAGGGAATCCCAAACAGGTTGCCGACGCGAAATGTACCGTTCATAATGGCTACCTCTGATTTTACGAAGGAGAGGTTTTTCTCTCTGTCTCCTTATCGTAACGAAACGTAACGGCGATGTTAATGCTTCCATTAGGGTGTTATCCGTCTGTGGAGGTTCGGTTTGCGGAATCATCATTGGCAAATGCGGTTGAGTCCGCCTGGGGTTAAAAATCCCTGTCTGAAAGCGGAAGTCCTCGCTATGAGGGCTGATGAGGATATTTTCTTTTATTTTCTGTTTGAGTTTTGAGTCGGTTTTAACTCAATAAGCTGTGGAGCATTTAAACCACTAACGAGCTTGTATGGTGCGTCAGGAGTGAACACTTACGCTTACAAGGGAAACACTTCTGTACGCTGGGCACCCTACTATCGTCTTTTAAATGCCGAACAGCTTACGCTTGGGTTAAAACTGTTTATTCCGGGCGAGATCCTCCTCGCATCCCCCTTGCTAATCAGGGTGAATTAATTTTCGGAAAAATCAACTAAGCTGATTGGAGTAATTGCTGACGTTACCTGAATGATTGAACTGGTTTATCTCGGCACTGAAAACCGAAAAGCAACTCACTGATATTTTCAAGTTGGTTAGCCATCAATCTCAGAAGTGTTGAATGATAGGAAAAGATTGCTAAAATTGGCCCAATAATGTATAATTGCAGAGTTATAAATTATTAA
>NZ_JAUBUB010000100.1:0-23294 GCF_036705265.1 Microcoleus sp. B4-C2 | reverse complement strand
GTTCCGGAGTTGGGTAGAATCGATAGCTGAAGGCTTTGAGCGTCATGCTCACAGTCTAACACTTCGATTGTGATATTATGCTAGACTCAATGTAAAATCTTTGTAAAGCCGTCCTAGAAGGACGGGGTTTCAAACCCAAATTTCTGATGACAGATTTAATTAATGCCGTCAAGACGGGTGATGTTGCCGCTGTAGAAAGTGCGATCGAACAGCGTGCAGATATCAATGCCAAAGATGAGGAAGGTGCGACGGCTTTGACGACTGGGGCTGAGGCTGGCAATTCGGCGATCGTCAAAAAATTGCTGGCGGCTGGTGCGGATGTCAACAGTCAGGATAATGACGGGTGGACGCCGTTAATGAGTGCCGCTGCTGCCGGACATACGGAGATTGTACAGCTTTTGCTGGAGGCGGGGGCGGATGTGAATGCTAAAACTAATTTTGGTTTGACGGCTTTGATGAGTGCTGCAGGTAGCGGGCGCACTCAAGTTGTGGAATTTTTAATCGATAAAGGAGCTGATATCAAAGCGTATGATAATAATACTTGGACTGCCTTAATTTGGGCGTCTTCGGAAGGTCACAAAGATGCGGTTGAGGTTTTGAAGCTAGCGCGCGATCGCCATTAGAACTATTGCCAAAATACAATGCACCCCACCCCAACCCTCCCCTTAGTAAGGGGATGGGGCAAGATTATTCTTGTTTCCCCCCTTAATAAGGGGGGACTAAGGGGGGTGAATTTGACTTTTGCCAGATATAATATATTAAAAACTTAGAAACCGGGTTTATTCGAGAAACCCGGTTTCTGGAGGGTACAATTAATGAATAAATTTGCCCTTTTCCTATCATGGTACTATTCGATCGAGAAATGCGTTTGCCAACTAGCGCCGAACTTCCTTCTTCGGATGATACTCCTGTGGATAACGAAAATCAAAACTTTCTTCCCAACTTACTGTTATTCTTGCTCAAATTTCACTGGCTGCAGCGGAACGACTGGTTTTTTGCCGTGGATATGGGAGTTTATCACACGACGTGAGTAAGTCATCTGGTTCCAATCGTTCCTGACGGCTTCTTGAGTTTGGGTGTCGAAAGATTCAAAGGCGATACTTTGCGCCTTAGTTACGTCCTGTGGGAAGAAAATAATATTCCCCCGATTTTTGCCCTAGAGATTGTTTCTCAAACTTACGGCGGTGAATACGATAAAAAAATTGATATTTATGCCCGGTTGGGCGTGCTGTACTATGTGATTTACAATCCCTACTACTGGCGACGAGACCAACATCAACCGTTTGAAGTTTATCGTTTGGTAAATGGCGAGTACGAACAGCAAATTGGTGAACCTTTCTGGATGCCGGAAGTGGGTTTAGGCATTGGTCGAGGTCGTTACAGCGATGGGGAAACACCGTTGGAGGTTTTGTACTGGTTTGACGAACGAGGTAGTAGGTATTTGACGGCTGAAGAATTGGTAGCTCAATATCGCGATCGCTTCGGCGAGTTGCCGGAATAGGCAAGTGCGATCGCCCATTTTTTGAAAGTGCGATCGTACCAACAGCACACCAATGCCACTCCCGAATAGGTGCGATAATTCTATCCAATTAAAAGTGTTGCAAAAGGCGATTCTGGTAATAGATTCAACTTGAGATTTCCGCCACCTTCAATAACCGCGATCGTGTCAAAGCGACTAACTTGAGTAACTCCATTTTGAAAATCCGTGGGAAAGCCGTTCGTTTGGATAGCTAAATCTCGATTATTGTTGATCGGAACAATCAAGAATTGCTCTAAATCATACCCTGCTAGCTGGATGCTGTCCTGACCTTGGGTAAAGTTCCGAATAGTAGCAAAACCCGACCCGATGTAGAACTGTGCGATTCCGGCCGGGTTCCCCTTACTGCCTACTAAAGGTGTACCAAGTACAAATGTATCGCGGCCACTACCGCCAAGGAGAGTATCGAATTCATTGTTGCCGTCACTTTCATAATTTCTACCGGAACCAAAGCCATTACCTGTACCTAAACCTACTTCAACTCCAATTAATTCAACTTTCCCCATCCCGGAACCAGTCAGGATGTCATTCCCGGAAGTTCCGACAAAAGTAGCAGACCGATTTGGCTCGTTTTTGCCGAAATTGACGTAATGTTCGCGACCAGTTTTCAAGGCTCCCGATTCTACAAACGGCAGAATGTCGAGGTTTTTTTGTAAGTATTCCGGTTCCAATAAAGAAGTCCCAAACTGACCGTCTTTGATGCCGAATTCAATGAAATGCTGGTAGCCATTTTTAAAAGTTCCATTCTGAATAAACGGCTGCAACTGTCGGTTATTTGCTACATAAAACGCTTCGTCATACTCAGCGGATACGCGAGTGCGACCTTCTTCGTAACCGAACTGGATAAAGTGGTCTAGCCCGGTCGCAAAAGGCGCATTTGGGTTGTTGGGGGTGCGGACTAAGGTAGCGATGTCGGGGTTGCCCGCAAGGTAAGTAGCTTCGTCAAAATATCGCGATACTTTAGTTAAGCCCCCGGCTTGACCGAATTTTTCAAAGTGTTCTTTTCCAGATTGGATAACTCCTGCATCAATGGCTGGTTTCACCCAAGGATATTGAGCAAGGTAGTATTTTTCGTCAAAAATTGCGTAATTAGCCATGTTTTCCCACTGCGGCTTTAATGAGCTGTTTATGCAATTTATCAATAATCTGAAACTGAGACAATTACCTGATCGGGTGATTTTTTCCAAGTGTCAGTCAAATCTCATTTAAGCTCTATAAAGATGTCGTAATTCATCGTTGTTTATTGGAGAACGTAAAGTGCGATCACGGAATGCGAGTTGTTGGCATAGGAAAGTGCGATCGCACTCCCCAGCAGCAATCAGGCAAATCCTGAATACCTTCGATATTTCTACCCAAGTAAAGCTCTAAAAAAACTAGAGTCTGGTAATGGATTCAACTTGAGATTTCCGCCACCTTCAATAACAGCCAGCGTGTCAAAGCTACTAATTTCTGTAACTCCATTTTTAACGACGGGCAAGCCGTTGGTTTGAATAGCTAAATCTCGATTATTGTTAATGGGAAACACCAATAATTCCTCTAAGGAAGTCCTTACTAGCTGAATATTATCCTGACCTTGGGTAAAGTTCCGAATTGTCGCAAAACCCGGCCCGATGTAGAACTGTTGGAGGTTCGACAAGCCCCCCATCGTGCCTAGTGGCAACTCTGACAAGTCGCCGAGCACGAATGTATCGCGACCGCTACCGCCAATTAGAGTATCGAATTCATTGCTGCCGTCACTTTCATACCGTCGAAGGCCCCTAGGGGCTTCTACTTCAACTCCAATTAATTCGACCTTCCCCACCCCTAAACCAGTGAGGATGTCATTGCCGGAAGTTCCGACAAAAGTCACCGGCCGACCGGTCGGATCGAATTGCCCAACCTTGAAATAGTATTCGCGAGGGGTTTTCAAGGTTCCAGATATGATCAGCCCAGCGGCCTCGTTATTGAAGAATTGTGGTTCAAAGAAAGAAGTAGGCAACCGACCGTCTTTTACCCCGAATTGAATGAAATGCTGGTAGCCATTTTTAAACGTTCCATTCTGAATAAACGGCTGCAAATCTCGGTTAGTTGCTACATAAAACGCTTCGTCATACTCAGGCGATACGCGAGTGCGACCTTCTTCGTAACCGTATTGGATAAAGTGATCTAAGCCTGTAGCAAAAGGCGCATTTGGATTGTTAGGAGTGCGGACAAAGGGTTTAAGCTCTGGATTTCCCTCAAGGTAAGTTTCTTCGTCAAAATACCGCGATATTTTGGTGAGGCCGGCGGCTTGACCAAATTTTTCAAAGTGTTCTCTTCCAGATTTGATGATGCCTGCATCAATGGCTGGTTTCAGCCACGGATATTGCGAAAGGTAGTATTGTTCGTCGAAGATATCGTAATTCATAGTTGGCTGTTTAAAGTAAAGTGCGATCGTACTTTTTTATAAAACCATCGCTCACCATCAATAAAAAATCATTAATCATCAGCATTAGCTAATAACTAATGACTAATGACTAATGACTAATGACCAATGACTAATGACCAGTGACCAATGACTATCCAATCAAGAAAGTACCATTACCGTTAGATTCTTGGAAGCTTAAACCCAAGCTTGCTCCTCCTTCAATCACGCCTAGCACGTCTCCAAAACGCTGGATTGACAAATTGCTACCAACCGGAGTCAGGCTGTAGCCGTTTAAAGAAGTTCCTTGCAGTTGGATAAAATCGCTTTCTATGTCGAAGTTGCGAATGGTAGCTTGACCGTTACCCAAATACAGCGGTGTCGGGGTGACATTCCCGGCTGTAGCAGGAACTCCGAGTACGAATCTATCAGCTCCCGGACCACCAATCAGGACATCGAATTCATTTGTGCCAAAGCTTTCATACTGCCGGTTGCCTTGGGGATCAATACCTACTTCCACTCCCACAAGTTCGACATCGCCCACGCCCACACCAGTTAAAACATCGTTGGTACGGGTGCCGACAAAAGTCGCGTCGCGGGCAGGCTCAAATTGTCCAAAATTGAAGAAGTGTTCCCGGCCGGTTCTCAAGTTTCCAGAGTTGACAAACGGCACAATGTCGGGGTTTTCTTTTAAGTATTCCGGCTCAAAAAATGAAGTTCCAAACCGACCTTCTTTGGCCCCGAATTGAATGAAATGCTGGTAGCCTGATTTGAAAGTTCCGTTCTGAACGAATGGTTGGAGTTCAGAGTTGCTTGTTAAATAAAAGCTTTCGTTGTATTCGGGTGATACTTGGGTGCGGCGCTGTCCTTCATCGTAACCGAACTGAATAAAGTGATCGAGGCCGGTCGCAAAAGGCGCGTTTGGGTTTACTGTGCGGACGAAAGGTGCGAGGTCTGGATTCCCAGCAAGGTAAGCATTTTCGTCAAAATAACGCGATACATTAGTTAGACCGCCTTCTCGCCCAAATTTTTCAAAGTGTTCTCTCCCAGATGAGATGACTCCGGCGTCAATGGCTGGTTTGAGCCAAGGATATGAAGCCAGGTAGAATTGTTCGTCGAAAATTGCGTAGTTAGCCATATTTTCCCCCTAAAGTTTTGATGAGTTTGAGATTCTATAGCAATTAGTTTTCCATGAACTCGATCGCCGATCAGGAATTTACACAAACAGACGTTATGAAATGGTTTTAAATTCCTGGTAAAATGTCAATCTTGATGACTCAGCAATTATCCAAAGGCTACATTCTGCTTTCAGAAATTAAGCCTTTTTTCCCTCAGTTAATTGCTCGATCGCAAGTTTGATTAATTCTACAAAAGTTGGAACTTTTTTCAGGATTTTTTTCTCAATTCTTGGTTAATTTTTAATTATTTTTATCCCGCCCATTAATCCTATACACATAGTCTATACTATGTCAAGTAAATTTTTGTAAATAAAAATTGGAGTATTTGCTCAAGGAATTTATAAAAAAATGTAACGAAAATTTGGTCTAAATTTGTCGAATTGTGTCATGTGCAGGCTCAAATCGCCTAATGGCAAGCGTTTTCTGGTAAAAATGCTTATGGGATAAAAAAATTCCCGATTCCCGAAAACAGCATCTTAAAGGAGCCTAACCGGATGTTCACTCACGTCAAGCCCACCATTCGCCACGTTGTGCCGGAAAACTTGCAGGGGCGATCGCTCATGAAGGTGGTCTATGTCGTACTGGAACCGCAGTATCAAAGCGCCCTGTCGGCAGCGGTTCGATCGATAAACCAGAAAAATCCGAATTTGGCAATAGAAATCAGCGGCTACCTGATCGAGGAACTCCGCAGCCCGGAAAATTACGAGGCCTTCAAGCGGGATGTGGCGGATGCCAATGTATTTATTGCTTCTCTAATTTTCATCGAAGATTTGGCAGAAAAAGTGGTAGCGGCAGTGGAACCGCTGCGCGACAGCTTGGATGTCGCCGTCGTCTTCCCGTCGATGCCAGGGGTGATGCGACTCAATAAAATGGGCAGTTTCTCGATGGCACAGTTGGGACAAAGCAAAAGTGCGATCGGCGAATTCATGAAAAAACGGAAGGAAAAATCCGGGAGTTCCTTCCAAGACGGAATGCTGAAACTGCTGCAAACTTTGCCGAAAGTGCTGAAATATTTGCCCATCGACAAAGCCCAAGATGCCCGCAACTTCATGCTGAGTTTCCAGTATTGGCTGGGGGGTTCCCAAGAAAACTTGGAAAACTTCCTGCTGATGCTGTCACATAAATATGTCTTCAAAGGCCAGTCACAGCCGACTTTCCAAGAACCTGTTGTCTACCCAGACATGGGAATTTGGCATCCTTTGGCATCGTCGATGTTTGAAGATGTAAAAGCATATCTGACCTGGTTTAATGCCCGTACAGATATTTCTGCGGATCTCAAAGATCCCCTCGCACCTTGCATTGGTTTAGTGTTGCAACGCACTCACTTAGTCACGGGAGATGACGCGCACTATGTAGCAATGGTGCAGGAATTGGAGGCAATGGGCGCGCGGGTTGTGCCGATTTTTGCCGGCGGTTTGGACTTCTCGAAACCTGTGGAGACTTTTTTCTTGGAAGTCGGGGCAAAAGGTGTTACACCTCTGCCGATCGTTGATGCGGTGGTTTCTCTGACTGGTTTTGCTTTGGTGGGCGGCCCGGCGAAACAAGATCACCCAAAGGCGATCGAATCTTTGAAAAAATTAAATTGCCCTTACATGGTGGCTTTGCCGCTGGTTTTCCAAACGACTGAAGAATGGGAAAATAGCGATTTAGGCTTGCACCCGATTCAAGTTGCTTTGCAAGTTGCGATTCCTGAGTTGGATGGTGCGATCGAACCGATTATTGTGTCGGGACGTGATGGCGCAACTGGCAAGGCGATCGCCCTGCAAGATCGAATTGAAGCAATTTCCCAGCGCGCCATGAAATGGGCAATGCTGCGCCGCAAACCAAAATTAGATAAGAAAGTTGCGATCACAGTTTTCAGTTTTCCGCCCGACAAAGGCAACGTCGGAACAGCCGCGTACTTGGACGTTTTCGGCTCGATTTACGAAGTATTGAAAGCCTTAAAAGGTAACGGTTACGACTTGCCAGAATTGCCGGATTCCGCCGAAAAACTGATGCAAGAAGTCATCCATGACGCAACTGCCCAATACCAAAGTCCCGAATTAAATATTGCTTACCGGATGTCCGTAGCTGAATACGAAGAATTCACTCCTTACTCGGAACGGTTGCAAGAAAATTGGGGGCCGCCTCCGGGACATTTGAACAGCGACGGACAAAATTTGCTGATTTTTGGCAAACATTTTGGCAATGTGTTTATCGGAGTGCAACCTACTTTTGGATACGAAGGCGATCCGATGCGGTTGTTATTCTCTCGTTCTGCTAGCCCGCACCACGGTTTTGCTGCTTACTATACATATTTGGAGCGCATTTGGGGTGCGGATGCGGTGCTGCACTTTGGCACTCATGGTTCGCTAGAATTCATGCCCGGTAAGCAGATGGGAATGTCTGTCGATTGTTATCCTGACAGTTTGATCGGCAAGATTCCTAACCTCTATTATTACGCTGCTAATAATCCGAGTGAGGCAACAATTGCTAAGCGCCGCAGTTATGCTGAAACAATCAGTTATCTGACTCCTCCGGCTGAAAATGCTGGGTTGTACAAAGGTTTGCAGGAACTCAGCGAGTTAATTGCTTCTTATCAAACTTTGAAAGAGACTGGGCGCGGTGTGCCGATTGTGGATGCGATCGTCGAAAAATGCCGTTTGGTGAATTTGGATAAGGATATCGCGTTACCTCCCGAACAAGAACGAGGGGTTGCTGCGGATATGACTGCCGAGGAACGGGATAATTTAGTTGGCTTGGTTTACCGCAAGTTGATGGAGATTGAGTCGCGGTTGTTACCTTGCGGTTTGCACGTGATCGGTAAGCCGCCGACTGCTGAAGAGGCGATCGCAACTTTGGTTAACATTGCTAATTTAGACCGGGAAGAAGACGGATTAATCAGTTTGTCGCGGATTATTGCTCAAAGTCTCGATCGCAATATTGACGAGATATACACCAACAACGACAAAGGCATTTTAGCAGATGTTGAATTGTTACAAAACATCACCTTAGCCTGTCGGGATGCTGTTGGCGCTTTGGTGAAGGAACAAACCGATGCTGAGGGTCGAGTTTCCCTGGTTTCCAAGTTGAATTTCTTCAACATGGGCAAGAAAACACCTTGGATTGAAGCCTTGCACGCAGCCGGTTATAAAAAGGTCGATCCCGAACTGATTAAACCGCTGTTTGAGTATCTGGAATTCTGCTTGGAACAAGTTTGCGCCGATAACGAATTGGGCGCATTATTGCGCGCCCTAGAAGGCGAATACATTATCCCTGGCCCAGGCGGCGATCCGATTCGCAACCCGGATGTTTTGCCGACTGGGAAGAATATGCACGCTTTAGACCCGCAGTCAATCCCCACCACAGGGGCGATTAAGTCTGCTAAGGTTGTAGTCGATCGGCTATTAGAAAGACAGCGCGTTGATAACGGCGGAAATTACCCAGAAACGATCGCCGTTGTGTTGTGGGGAACCGACAACATCAAGACTTACGGCGAATCCCTCGCCCAAGTAATGTGGATGGTGGGAGTGAAGCCAGTTCCCGACGCTTTGGGCCGGGTAAACAAACTCGAATTGCTTTCTTTAGAAGAGTTGGGACGCCCTCGAATCGACGTAGTAATTAACTGTTCAGGCGTATTCCGCGACTTGTTCATCAACCAAATGAATTTGTTAGATAAAGCCGTGAAAATGGCAGCGGAAGCCGACGAACCGTTAGAGATGAACTTCGTCCGCAAACACGCCCTGAAGCAAGCGGAAGAAATGGGAATTAACCTGCGACAAGCAGCAACCCGCGTATTTTCCAATGCTTCTGGTTCCTATTCATCTAACGTCAACTTGGCGGTGGAAAACAGCACTTGGGAAAGCGAAGCCGAGTTGCAGGAAATGTACTTAACTCGCAAATCCTTCGCCTTTTCTTCCGACAATCCCGGAACAATGGAACAAGACCGGAAGATTTTTGAATCATCCTTGAAAACTGCGGAAGTCACCTTCCAGAACTTAGATTCTGCCGAGATTTCCCTAACCGACGTGTCGCACTATTTCGACTCTGACCCGACTAAATTGATCGGCAGTTTGCGCGCAGATGGGAAGAAACCGACATCCTTTGTTGCTGATACAACCACAGCCAACGCGCAGGTGCGGACGCTATCAGAAACCGTGCGTTTAGATTCGCGGACTAAGCTGCTGAATCCGAAGTGGTACGAGGGGATGTTGTCGCACGGTTATGAAGGCGTGCGGGAGATTTCTAAGCGTCTGGTGAATACGACTGGATGGAGTGCGACGGCGGGCGCTGTGGATAATTGGGTGTATGAGGATGTCAACACTACGTTTATCCAAGATGAGGAGATGCAGAAGCGTTTGCTTAACTTAAATCCTCATTCGTTCCGCAAGATTGTCAGCACTTTGCTTGAGGTGAATGGCCGGGGTTATTGGGAGACTTCGGAGAACAATTTGGATCGCTTGCGTGAGTTGTATCAGGAGGTGGAAGACCGGATTGAGGGGGTAGAATAAACCTCAGAATTTCGGACGATAGCCTTTAATCTGTAGGGACACAGCAATGCTGTGTCCTTATATTTTTGCGAGGGTTTTGATGAGTAGGAAGCGATCGCCCTCACAACTCACTCAATATGCTACAATGCTTAATAAAGGTCGTTTAGCCACGATAAAATACCGCTATGACTACCCTCACCCTCAACCTCAACCCAATTATTAAGCTGACAGACGATCAGTTTTTTGAACTCTGTCAAGAAAATGAAAATATTAGATTGGAACGCACAGCGAAAGGAGAATTAATTATCATGTCACCAGCAGGAGGAGAAACTGGAAGCAGCAATGCAGGATTAACAGCACAGATTTGGATTTGGAATCAGCAGAGTAAACTGGGTAAAGTTTTTGATTCTTCAACAGGGTTCAAACTTCCTAATAATGCAAATAGAGCGCCTGATGCTTCTTGGGTAAAATTAGAACGCTGGGATGCACTAACTTCCGAACAACAAAAGAAATTCCCTCCCATTTGTCCTGATTTTGTCGTTGAGTTAATGTCTCCCAGCGATAGTTTGAAAGACACTCAGGATAAGATGAAAGAATATCGAGATAACGGTGCTGTTTTAGGTTGGTTAATTAATCGCAAGTCGCGGCAAGTAGAAATTTACCGTCTGAATCAAGAAGTTGAAGTGCTAGAATCTCCAGCCTCTGTATCAGGTGAAGATGTTCTCCCCGGATTTATTTTGAATCTTGAGTCGATTTGGTAAAGTACGCGCGTGCGAAGCTATCCCGCAGGGAATCGCACCTGTCCAATGTTTAAGAGAGTAAAATAGAGTTATAGTTCTCGTGGAGTATTTGCAATGGTTCAAACCCTGGCGTACAGTAAAGAAGAGCTTGCAGGTTCTCACCTGGTTTTACATGATATCAGTTGGGAAACCTACGAACACTTGTTAGAAATATTTGCGGAACGTTCAACGCCGCGCATGACTTACTACCAAGGAACGCTAGAACTTATGGTACCTTTACCAGAACATGAAAGGTATAGCTGGACTCTCGGACGACTAATTGTAGCACTTTCTGAGGAAATTGGAATTGAAATTATCGGATTAAAATCATCTACTTGGCGTTCGGAACCGAAAAAAGCGGGCAACGAAGCTGATGAATGTTTTTATATCCAAAATGAAGCTTTAATGCGGGGAAAGTTAACTATCGATCTAGAAAATGACCCGCCGCCCGACTTAGCTGTGGAAATTGATTTGACTAGCTCATCTATCCATAAAATGGCGGTTTATGCGGAATTAAAAGTACCGGAGGTTTGGATTTGGAAGAAGGGGAAACTAATAATTAAAACTTTAAATGATACGGGTTATGTCGAGTCGGAAACCAGTTTGGCATTTGGCTCGTTTCCTGTCAAAGAACTGGCACAGTTTATGCACCTAGACTCAGAAAAGGGAGAGAATGCGAGAATTAGAGAGTTTAGAGAGTGGGTACGATCGCACTTAAATTAAATCCGGGTTTGTTCCCCCCCTTTATCCGTCGGCGGTTGAAACCGCTTCTTGTCAAACAAAGTCCGCTTACGCGGACTAAGAATACTGAGTTTTCACATACTGTTTCAACACGGGATTCAAACTAAACAAAGTTATCTTTTCCCGTTCTACAGCATCCAATAAAAAGCGATTTCCAAGAGATCGCACTGCATTTACTATTTCTGACGGCGAAAATGGTATTTTGTTGAAAATTTGCGACACAGCAACGGGTTCAGGTTGATTAGCCAGGTGAGTCATCACTGCCAACTCTGCCGGAGTCAAACGCGCAAAAGGTTGAGATAACTGAGATTGCAACCCTTCATCTAAAATCGGCATCTCGCACTGCAAAAACTCAGAAACTCTCCCCCCAAACAACTCTTGAATCAGGGTTGCAGTGAACTCCAACCACAGGGGATTGCCTTGATAAATGTCAATCAAAGTTGACCATGTTTCCTCATCGGATAACTTTTGTGAGTTCAAAATTTCTTTAGCTGCTTCTCCTAAACTTCCCAATACAAAACATCGCACGGGATGATACTCTTTTGATAATCTGGCAATTTCTCTGGGTTTTTCCCAACTATTCAATATCAAACAACTTTGATGACAAACTTCGGCAATTAGTTTAAAAAATAACTGATAATCTTCATATCCAGTTTTATATTGTCCCGCTAGTTCCCCGCTGCCGAAAAGCATCTGTACGTCATCGAGGACAATCAGACATCGGTTTTTTCGCAGGTAATCGAGGATTTGGGAAATTTTGGTTTCGATGTTTTGCGGAATTTCTGATTGTTGGGAAAAGATTTGCAGCAGGTTGGTGAGGGTTGCGTCTAGGGTGGGGGAAAAGCGGAGGCTGCGATAGATGACGTAATCGAATTGGGTTTTGATGCGATCGATTAGGCTTAGGGAGAGGGTTGTTTTGCCGATTCCGCTGATTCCCAGGAGTGCGATCAGGCGTGTGCGATCGCCCGTTATCCAGTTTTCGAGGGTGGAGAGTTGAGAAGTGCGATCGAAAAAGGTGAATATTTCCGGTGCGTCACCTAAGTCTATGTGGGGTTGGGTTGGGGTTTGTTGGGGGTTTTGGGGAGAGGAGGGCGATCGCACCTTTCTTTGACAAAAGTTTACATGATTATTAACTGTTACATTTTCGCTTCCGATAGTTGTTGGTGAAAAATTAGTGTAAAACTTTGCCCTTTCCAGTATCGCTTTAACATTTACTCTACTAACATCTTCCTCGAAGACATCTGATAGTATCTTCCATAGTTCATAAGCAGCAACCCTAACATAACCCTCGCTGCGATCGCAGTCTTGCGCTATCTTTGCATATTTCCGACCTTGACATACTTCTTTTAATATAGTCTCTTGCAGGTCGTCTAAGTGCTTCCCTGTTTTAGAAAAAACTTTTTCGTCGGCAAATCTTAAGACTTCATTAAGCTCCATAGATCGCGTTTGGGGTAATTTTTACTGATTTTAACTTATTTTTTCTAATATTTTAGATAACATTATCTAACTTTTTATAACTTTTTATAATACGGTCAAGTAAGCGATCGGGCAAAGTGGTCATTGTATGATTTTTTTAGCAAAGGTTGGTTGCACTGGACTTGACCATGCTACATCAGCCCAGTTGATATTTCGGAAATTTGCGATCGGGTGTATGAAGTAAGTCCCGATAATTCCGATATTGTCAGACTAATTACCATACCATACTCAGCATTACGGAAACCAATCAAGAGGTAATATGCCTAAAACCCATACTGGCAATATGCTTGCCATTCATGATGTTGATTCTAGGAAAGTCAAGGAAATGGTTCAGCACCTAATGAGTAAGAAAAGTTACTGTTTTCCGTCTATTAAAGTTCGGAGAACTAAAGATAATTTGCTGGTTGTAATCGATGGTGTACATCGGGCTGTTGCTTCTTGTGTTATTAATATCCCGGCTGATTATGACGAAGTTAGAGAAAATGAGTTATTAAATGATTCAGATATCGATAGGCGTAACCTATATTTGATATCTAAGTTGGCTAATAATTGCAAGGCTTAAATACTTAATTATAGCGTATATCTAACGGGATGGGATCGCTCTCTCGAATCTACTATACGCTATTGGAAAGAAAGGGAGAGGGTGCAGGGGGCGATCGCTGCGGGAGTACCAAAATTGGGATTTGTCGGTTCAAGAAAGATCAATCAGTACACTGAAAGGGTAATTTACAAATGCTATGACTGCAAGCAACAAACCTCTATTGATACTGATTCGCCACCGTAAATGCTTGCTTGAGTAATTTGACTTTAACCCATTGTACATAAATACACACATAAAACAAGAGACAATCAAATGTCATTAGAGCAATGGAAAAATGTTGATATATTCAATCCTCATGTCCAGTGGCAGAACGATCTGGCACTTAGACTCGTCGATACTTGCGAAACTATTGTTGGACGCCGGGGTGAAACAGGAATAGACCGTTTGGACTATGAGTTCCAAGGTAAATTTTACTTGGAAGATAGAGGCTACTACAAAGATAACGTTGTTATTATTAGTCTGAACAACAAATATAGGGAAATTTATTCTACAAAAATTGAGAATTGGGATAACGGTATTACAGTTACATTAGTATCTTCTAAAAAAGTTGTTTTATCAGCTACAAAAAGTAGGGTTGAATACGGAGATCCTGTTACCCACGGATTTACTTCCTCTACAAATATTATCAAAAGCTGTAACTTGTCGGTTTTTTTGATCGGTTCTTGGCTCGATCATATTGAATTTTTGAGGCTCATGGATGAACAATATCTAAAACAGCAAAAAGAACAACAAGATAAAAGAGAGGAAGAATATCGTCGTAAAAACTTTGGTAGAATCGATTAGCAATGCTTCAATAGCCTTGGTATGCCGAGTTTTTGATAAACTTCCCCAGGTTCGACGCTACTTTCTCCTGCTTGTTTGCGCTTCATTGAATCTAACAATTTCTGCTTGACTTCTTCCTTAACTTCTAAACCTGCATCAGGATCGCCCAAATATTCTTCTAAACACTGTTCCACGGTATGCCGAATTAAGTCCCGCAATTGGTCAACTGTCATGTCTTTGACTTGCATCTTAATCTCCTAGTCTGTGGGATTATCAATAATAAATAATAGCAACTTTAGTATTGAACAAATGAATCAGAATGTTGGTATCGAGAAGATATTTATTAATCATCCCATTCTTCTCTAAGTTGCAACTGGAATTCCAAAGCATCCACACGATACGGCAAAAAACCGCGCCATCTCTTTAAATTTTTCCTGGGCAGTCTTTCTCTGCTACCCTGAATATGGGTTGTTGCCCGATCGCGCATCAAAGCTGACAATACTTCTAAAAGCTGCTGTTGCTCGTCAGGAGTAAGATTTTGAGCCTGACTCAGTACCTCGTTATAAGTAGACATAGGCTTTATGTTGAGATTTTTTGGCTGATTGTTATTATAGCAATTTAGGATTAAGGGAAGTGCGATCGCCCTTATCTTCCCAAAGTACGATCGCCCTTTGCTTTCCAACACCAACCTAATTAATACCCTATATAAGCGGTTTTCTAAACCGATATCCATCAGGTTCTACAACCACAAATGCCCCTCTTAGTTCTACTTCCGAGTAATTTTCTATAACTCCTGCTAGTTCATTATGAACTTCATTCAGCATTTTAGGTAAGACTCGAAGGTAAATCACACCTGTTCCGATCGCCCTCACAAAAACAAGATTTCCGTAATCTCTGTCTCGCGTAACCAGGATGCGATTTTCTGCTTGCGCTACTCTCAGTATTTCTTCATCACTTGCTTGCGCTAGACCCATTTGAGCGACAACAATTACATCATGTCCTGCATCAATCAAAAACTTTGTGGTGACAGCATACACATCTTGATCGATCAGAAATTTCATAATTTAAGCTAATGCCAAATGCACATCTTCAGCCGCCACCAGTGCGATCGCATAACGCAAGCACGCCCGAATATCATCCATTTCCAGATCGGGATAGTAGTCTCGGATAATTTCTCCAAAAGAAAGCCCTTCATTTAGTAATTCGAGAACGCTCTGTACAGTAATGCGCGTACCCATTATGCAAGGCTTACCGAAGTGAATTTGAGGGTTGACGGAGATTCTGTCCATTTTGACCACAGAGCTATATGTCTCTTCTATTTTAAGTCATCAGGTAGGCGATCGCCACCTGTATTTTTCACCAGCGGCATTATTTTCCAATCAGCCGATCGTACTCTGCGTGAGTACCAATCCAAAACCACAAAATACCTGTTTTAATTTCAATACCCAACGCCCGATAAGCTTGTCCGGCCCTTACAGACCAATAATTACCAACCTTCTTAAAATGCAGAGAAGGATGAGACGGATCTGCCTTCAGCAACTCATAACACTGATCTGCTGTAGCTTGTACATTTGATGGCAAAGCATTGTAATAATCCCAAAATTTTCTCCTTCGTGTAGTGCATTAAATCTCTCGATAGTTACCACTCTCAAAATCTGCGATCGCCTCTGCTGCTAAAGCATCCAGTTTACCCTCAGCAATATCTTTCTCTAACTGAACATCCCATCGTTGGTAATCCAACTTTAGAAACTACTCTAACAACTCTCCAATCTTGTTGGGCGGAAGTTGGAGAATCGCATTTTCTATCTGTTCAATAGTCAACATAGGCTATCTTAACTTACACTAAATTTCGTTGATTTTTTGGCTTGGTATTTATTATATCTCAATTCGGGATTCGGGGAAAAGCGATCGCCCTTAATCTTCCAAAAGCGCGATCGCACTTCAGTTAATCATAAATTTCTCTCCTGTGTCCAATCTGGTGAATAGTAATCACCTTTAAATCATCATCAAAAGAATAAATTACCCGATAATCACCCACTCTTAACTTAAAGAAACCTGCCAGATTAGCCGACAACGGCATAGGAGTAATTTGTTCAAAATTTTCAGCCAACCAATTGATTTTATTACCTATACGCTCCTGCACAGCCTGAGTCAATCTTTCTTGGTTAACCAGAGCTTCTGCTGTCAACTCAACCGAATAGCTCATTACGATTTCATGCCAAGTTTTTGATAAACTTCCCCAGGTTCGACGCTACTTTCTCCTGCTTGTTTGCGCTTCATTGAATCTAACAATTTCTGCTTGACTTCTTCCTTAACTTCTAAACCTGCATCAGGATCGCCCAAATATTCTTCTAAACACTGTTCCACGGTATGCCGAATTAAGTCCCGCAATTGATCAACTGTCATGTCTTTGACTTGCATCTTAATCTCCTAGTCTGTGGGATTATCAATAAATAATAGCAACTTTAGTACGGTTTTCCCTGTAACTTAGCTATCCATTTTTAGAGTAATTTTCTCTAACTCCTGCTAGTTCCTTAACTTTGATGATAACAGGACGGGTTCCTCCTTGTTCAGAACCCTCAACAGGTTCAAGTCTAGCATCATAGACTTCTCCCCGGTTCATACAGGAGATTCTCCCAATTGCAGCGCTTCCCAACTCGCTACCGCAAACTCAGCCTCCATCTGTAGCACTTGAGCTTGATACTCTGGATCTTGTACCATTTCAATCAGTGCTGCATCAATTTCCGATCGTTTACCCTCAGTCTGGGTTGTTACCCGATCGCGCATCAAAGCTGACAATACTTCTAAAAGCTGCTGTTGCTCGTCAGGAGTAAGATTTTGAGCCTGACTCAGTACCTCGCTATAAGTAGACATAGGCTTTATGTTGAAATTTTTTGGCTGATTGTTATTATAGCAATTTAGGATCGAAGGAATGGCGATCGCCCTTTTTTCCTAAAGTGCGATCGCCCTTTTATTCCCAAAGTTCGATCGCTCTTATACTATCTTGCACAATTTGTTAGCTGTTGCGAATTCACCTCAAAGGCGATCGCAAACTCCGCTTGCGGCAGCAATCTTTTGATAATCCGCAAGTGTTCCTCGGCGTCGTTTCGGCGGCGAAAACGCGCCACAGTCAGGCGTTGCAGGTTGGGCAGGTGGCGGTAAATCACCCACGGGTAAAGTTGTTGTTTGTAGTTCATCCTAGTTCTGCGATAGATTGCGGGCAAAATGAGACACTAGAAAGGCAGGGCTGATTTCCCGTACTCTGCCCTTTTGCTGTCTATATAGACATAGTGTCTGGACAAAGTTGTTTTGTCAAGTAGTCTAGACACTATGTCATATTTTGTAATGATTAAGCGAAGACAACCTCAAGAAGAAGCTGGCGAATCACCGCTGAAAAAACTCAGAGATGAGTTAGGAATGTCCCAAGAAGAATTTGCTCGGCAAATTGGGACATCGGTACGCACTGTGAGTCGCTGGGAAGCCGGAGATAACGTGCCGACATTCACAATTGCCCAGATGAAAGCTTTGGCAAATTTTTTGCGATCGCGCGGGTTAACTCTTGATGACTTGCCCGATCGCTTTGGCCCGCCTGAGTGAGTATCCGATCGCCCTTTATGCTATACTCTAAGTATATACAATTTGTATATACATTTTTAGGTACTTTGAATATGACTATCTCGCGCAAACGACTTGAAGAATTAGAAAATATTCCAGAATCCGCGATCGATACCTCTGATATTCCTGAATTAGATGCGAATTTTTGGGCAAAAGCAAAACTCGTAACACCACTGACAAAACAAGCTATTTCTTTAAGAGTTGATAGCGATGTATTAGATTGGTTTAAAAGCCAAGGAAAAGGCTATCAATCTCTAATGAACGCTGTGCTGCGCTCTTATGTTGAACATCACGTAAAAAGCAGTGAATAAATAAATGTGCGATCGCCCTTTTCTTCCCAAAGTACGATCGCCCATCTTTCTTAAACCTCAAACGGGTTAATCAGTGTGAGTTCAGCAATCCACCGAAAATCCCCTATATTTCTTGTTACTAAAGTTCTGTCATATACCAAAGCTGTTGCCGCAATAATAGCATCCCCAAGTGTCATTCTCCTTATCTGTCGCAACAGCACTGCGCGATCGAGTACAGCGTTAGAAATTGGTACAACCTCCACCACACTAAAGAATTCCTCAAAGTACAATCTATACTCTTCATTTAGCCGATGATAACCCAAGACTTCAAGGTAACTTATTGCCGATACCACTATGTCATTTTCGCCAATAAAATGCCTAATCTGCGAGTTTTCTGGCTGGGAAGCGTAGATAATAATATTACTGTCTAGCAACATTCATTATTCATCCCTACCTGGAAGTGGACGGTCTTGACGCAAATCTCGCTGCCATTCCACTGGATCGCTAATATCAGCAAATACATTATTTGCTGCAATTTTTTCCAATACTTCAACTATTCTCTGACGGCGAACCTCTGCACTTAAAGTCGCTCGCTCTTCTTGTAAAGTAACGTAAACTCTGACAGGGCGATTGCCCTGTGTTGGAACCTCATTAGCCCATTCTAAAATGTTTCCCTTCAATATAGCCTCAAATATTCGCTGCATAGCTAATATCAACTCTTCTTTATTTTTACTATTATAACCCTTTTGAGCTTTAAAGCTACCTGTTTGATTATACCAGATAGTCTGAAATTTGGCTCCTGCTGCCCTGATTTTCCCTGCATTGCGATCGCCCCGATGTTGCCTGCATTACGATCGCCCTGAGCTTCCCCTGCATGGAAATTTAGTTTTGAGGAAGGTTGGCAGGAACTTTAATGTTATCACCTACGCTTCAAGCTCAGCACGCTGAGAAAAAAGCTCGACAAAACCATCTGCAAACCAACAGTCAGGCAAGTGAGCGAGGGAATAACCAAACGCAGAGTTTTAGAAGGGTCGAGAGAACCGAAAGCCGTTTCGCTCCAGATAGTTAATGACAAGAACGAGCCCACTATTCCGATTAAAATCAGCGTGACTCCGACAATCAATCCTGTCTCTAGGGTGACATAGCGAAATATTTTGTTGACTTTGGGGTCTTCCGGCAGGAATTTCTCGCTGATGGCGAAAATTTTGGTGAAAAAAGCGAAAGTTACTGCTTGAAAACCGATGATAATTGCGATCGCACCATACAGCAGCGTGTGTACATCAAAGCTAATACCCCCGATTTTTTGAGTACCGGGTAACAGCCAAATGCTAACCATTAGACCCCAAATCATCAGCGCAGTACCCGGATACAAAAACAGCCACCGAGGACTGTAAAGCAGCAAAAATCGCAGGTGTCGCCAGCCATCTCGCCAAGTTCTCAAGTGCGGCGGGCGGCTGCGGCCGTCGGGAGAAAGTACGGTTGGGATTTCAGTTATCCGCAGCTTGTACACAGAGGCCTTGACCACCATTTCGCTAGCAAATTCCATCCCCGTTGTTTGCAAGTCGAGTTTCAAAATTGAGTCTCTCCTAAAACCCCTGAGTCCGCAGTGAAAATCGCCGACGGGACTTGCAAAAAATAGCCGCCCAACCCATGTCAGCACCGGATTTCCTAAATATTTGTGCAGTGGCGGCATTGCACCCGGTTTGATTCCCCCTTGAAAGCGGTTTCCCATCACTAAGTCGAAACCTTCTCGCAATTTGTGGACAAAAGCGCCGAGGTTGGAAAAATTGTAGCTGTCGTCAGCATCGCCCATGATAATATAAACTCCGCGCGCTGCGATGATGCCTCCCATGAGGGCGCTGCCGTAGCCTTTGGCTGCTACGGGCACGACTCTCGCTCCCATTCTGGTAGCGATATCTTGAGAACCGTCAGTGCTGCCGTTGTCTGCTATGATGACCTCGCCTGCAATATCAAGTTCGCGCAGGGACTTCTGTGCCTTCTCGATGCAGATTTCTAAAGTTTCTGCTTCGTTCAGACAAGGCATGACTATCGATAGTTCTAGAGTGTATTCTCCGCTTGGGTTGGTCTGCTCTGCCATATATTTGTTCGACTCTCGATCGCGATCGACCATACTTGATTTTCCCGTATCTCTGCTTAAAATATTAGTGGTGAATAAAACCTAGCCAAACTTAATTAAAGTTTTTCAGGTTTTTGGGAACGGCAATTTTTGATTGTACTATAGGTTAGTAAATTTATGAATAGAAGCGTGTTTTTGTTATTGCTTGCTGCAATATTGTGCGGCGTCGCAGGTCAATTTAGTCTGAAGGCAGGAGCTAAAATATTAGGGCCCATTGGCGCTGCTAATTTAATAGAAAAAATTATAGCAATGGCTACTCAGCCTTTGATAGTAAGTGGTCTTTCTTTGTATGCAATTTCTTCGATCGGGTTTATTGTAGTTTTATCGCGGGCAAACCTTAGCATAGTCTCGCCCTTACTGTCAATTAGTTACCTGTTTACTGTTGTAGGCGGCAAACTTATATTTCACGAGCCTTTGCCGCCGCTGCGGTTGGTAGGCGTGGGGCTAATTATGACAGGAGTAATTTTTGTACTCCGAGGTCAAGCTGGGGGAGTGACTGGAGGCAACTAATACGATTTTAGATTTTAGATTTTAGATTTTAGATTGACGATTGGAGAATTTTAAATTAAGTCCACAGGTGAATATCACGGATATTTAACTGAGTTCTAAAATTTATATTCGGAAGTTAAGTCAGGGTTTCTATCGGTTGTGGGGCGGTGGAAAGGGTGTATGTGAGTTTTTTTTCCTAAAATGATGCTGCTGTATGTCTAATATTTCTGAGCCTGTGAATCCCAATCAATTATTGAGCGATCGCACCGCAGTTATTGCTACCATGCACCAAAAAGAACGGGTAATGGCTCCCGTTTTGGAACGAGAATTGGGCGTAAATATCCTAGTACCTGCGGCGCTTGACACTGACGCATTCGGCACCTTCACCAGAGAAGTTAAACGCTTAGGAACACAAATAGAAGCGGCTCGCCACAAAGCACAAAAAGCCCTAGAAATTGCGGGCGAAACTCTTGCCTTTGCCAGCGAAGGTTTTTTCGGCCCTCACCCAATGATGCCCTATCTGCCAGCTAACAGAGAAATCGTAATTTTATTAGATCGAGCCAACAATCTAGAACTAATCGGTGACTCTTTCTCCGTTGAAACTAACTACAGTCACCAGTTAGTTTCCAGTATAGAAGAAGCAGATAATTTTGCGAAAAAAGCGGGATTTCCCGAACACGCACTGGTGGTTATAGTTGGCGACGCTGCCATCGGTAACGGCGAAATTATCAAGGGCATTAGGACAGAAAAACAATTTTTTGACGCTGTGACAGCAGGCTTAAAAAAATCGTCAACCGGCCGAGTTCACATCGAAACAGATATGCGGGCGATGTACAATCCAACTCGGATGAAAAACATCGAAAATGCAACTCTCGATTTAGTTAAAAAATTTAAGCAATTCTGCCCGGAGTGCGGTTGGCCGGGATTCGATATAGCTGAGAGGAAAATCGGATTGCCCTGCGAACTTTGCTATTTTCCGACTCAGCTAGTGCGATCGGCAATCTATAAATGCAAAAACTGCGGTTATACTAAAGAAAAACTATTTCCCGACGGTCGAGAGACTGCCGATCCTTCCCTGTGTCAATATTGCAACCCTTAGAAAAATAATTGGCTAAACTTAGTAAAATTTGTCACAATATTATTGATAGTTCCCTAATTAAATTCACTAATGATAGCCGTAGAAACAGAACGCAACTGGAAACCCGTTATTAAAGAATTCGAGGCTGTAGTCGGCAAAAATGGCGTCGTACAGCGCCGCGAAGAATTGATTGTCTACGAGTGCGACGGACTCGCCAGCTATCGCCAGCGACCCGCCGTGGTGGTATTGCCTCGAACTACGGAGGAAGTGGCGCAAGTGGTCAAAATATGCGATCGCAACTCAATTCCCTGGGTGGCTAGAGGCGCAGGAACCGGCCTTTCCGGCGGCGCTTTGCCTGTAGAAAACTGCGTGCTGATTGTCACTGCCCTGATGCGAAAAATCCTGAAAGTAGACTTAGAAAATCAGCAAGTAGTCGTGCAACCGGGAGTAATTAATAACTGGGTAACGCAAGCAGTTAGTGGCGCCGGTTTCTACTACGCGCCCGATCCTTCCAGTCAAATTGTTTGTTCGATTGGGGGCAACGTTGCCGAAAATTCTGGCGGGGTTCACTGCCTCAAATACGGAGTCACAACGAATCACGTTTTAGGATTAAAATTGGTACTTCCCGACGGTTCTATTGTCGATGTCGGCGGCGAAATTTCCGAAATGCCCGGTTACGATTTAACTGGTGTATTTGTCGGTTCCGAAGGCACTTTAGGAATCGCCACAGAAGTTACTTTGCGAATTCTCAAAGCGCCCGAATCTATTTGCGTTCTCCTAGCCGATTTTTCCAGTATAGAAGCAGCGGGCGAATCGGTTTCCGATATTATCAGCGCTGGCATTATTCCCGGCGGCATGGAAATTATGGACAACATCAGCATCAATGCTGTGGAAGATGTGGTGGCAACTGGATGTTATCCCCGCGATGCGGCGGCAATTCTCCTCGTAGAAATTGACGGTTTAGAAGTGGAAGTTGCCACAAACAAACAGCGAATTGCTGATATTTGCAAGCATAACGGAGCACGAAATATCACCACGGCAACTGACCCGGAAACGCGCCTAAAAATTTGGAAAGGGCGGAAAGCTGCTTTTGCTGCGGCGGGTCATCTCAGCCCGGATTATTACGTGCAAGACGGCGTAATTCCGCGAACGCAAATGGCTTATGTTTTGAAAGAAATTGAGGGCTTGAGCGAAAAATACGGTTATCGAATTGCCAATGTATTTCATGCGGGAGATGGGAATTTGCACCCGCTGATTCTGTACGATAACTCGGTAAAAGGTGCGCTGGAGAAGGTGGAAGAATTGGGCGGGGAAATTCTCAGGCTTTGCGTGAAAGTTGGGGGAAGTCTTTCGGGGGAACACGGCATCGGCGCTGACAAGAAGTGTTTTATGCCGGATATGTTTTCGGAGGTTGATTTGGAGACGATGCAGTGGGTGCGTCAGGTGTTTAATCCGAAAGGTTTAGCGAATCCTGGGAAGATGTTTCCGACGCCGAAGACTTGCGGGGAAGCGGCGAGGGCTAAGGTTGAAACTTTTAAGAAGTTGGAGGGTGCGGAGGTTTTTTAATTCGCTTTTTATGCGGGTAATGTGAGCAGAAAAACACCCTGAAGTTGTTTCTAGAATGGGGAGGCAGAGCCTCTAAGGAATCAGAATTAAATAACTTCCACTCTTGAAAGTGGGATGGGCGTCCCGCCCGTCCTTTTTTGACGGGCGGGACGCCCCGCCCACAATAACAAATAAAATTGTAAGTTATTTAATT
>NZ_JAUBUB010000099.1:0-23909 GCF_036705265.1 Microcoleus sp. B4-C2 | reverse complement strand
CGCCCGTCCTTTTTGGACGGGCGGGACGCCCATCCCACAATAACAATTAAAATTGTAAGTTATTTAATTCGCGATCCGAGATAACTAAAGCCTTCTATCGGTTACATTCGGTTACATCTCACATCTTGCAGCAATATCAATAAGAGGATTTTTCGTGGGGTCAGGCGGGTTTATAGAACCTATTTGCAAGCTTTAAGGCTGTTGGCGAGCCCGCCCCTAGGGCTAATTGAGAATGGTGCAAGATATCAGTTACATCTCACATCTTGCACCATTCTCGCTTAACAGGCTTTCGGGCCTGTTCTGTCAAAGAGTGAATTTTCTTGTGGAACAGGCCGAAAAGCCTGTTCATAAAAAGCTTGTTGAAAATGGTGCAACATCTCAGTTACATCCGAAGAAAGCGAATCCGTTGCCGAACTTCCTTTGGGCTGGGCCCTAGTCTTGACAGTTGCAGCCTCAAGCCCCTTGGACGATGGCTAATCCGGGCCCTCGAACCCTTGAAGGATGCCCGTATATTCACTGATAACCCGCTCGCAGTTCTCCAATTCCCTTCGATAACTGGAAAAATGGTATAATTTATCACAATAATTAGTTATAAATATTAAAAATTTTCCGAAAACACCCGATCGCAGGTATATCATGGTAAAAAGTTTAAAGCGCCTACTCCGTAAGTTCCACAAAAGCTTCGATCGTTTAATATTGACTTAGAAACAAAATCTTTAGCAGATAATGCTACTGCGATCGGGTTTTCCCATCGGGTGCTGTTGTAATTTGACAAATTAGCAACTACCCGCTACCAATTACCCGTTATGAATTAATAGCAACTTAAGTTGTTCATGAATACAATTTTTAACAGGGGTTCCATCTATGTTTGCTGTGCGTGAGACTAGCTCGGAGTTATCAGTGTTGCATATACCTGAAATTTGTACTTGGAACATCTCCTTAGAATCAACTCTCCTAGACCTGCCACTTTACAACTGCCAAATTGAATTAACTCAACAGGCAAAAGAAGTAGCCCAGGCTTTTGAAGGAAATTCCATGCTTCCCGGCGTCATTTTGACCGATCGGGGTAATTTTGTAGGCATAATATCCAGGCGTCTATTTTTTGAAAAAGTTAACTGCCGCTACGGAGTAGAAATGTTTTTCAAGCGGCCAATAGAGGTACTGTACAAGTTTGCCAAGCCAGAGGAACTCGTACTTCCCGCCAGTAAATTAATAGTAGAAGCCGCCCAGGAATGTCTTTACCGATCAGCAGAATTAATTTACGAACCCGTAGTAGTGGAAATAGCCCCCCAGACCTACAAGCTGTTAGACGTACACCAATTAATGGTCGCTCAATCAAGAATTCACCAATTAACAAATAAGTTACTCCACAAACAAACCCAAGCCAAACTCATCCAAACCGAAAAAATGGCGAGTTTGGGCAGGATTGTAGCAGAAGTAGCCCACGAAATCAGAAATCCGCTGAACTGTATTTGGGGAAATTTAACTTTTCTGCTGTCCTATTTTGAAAACTTGCTACAGCTAATGTCGGTTTATGAAGAAGAATATTCGGCACCCTGTCCCCGAATTGATGCCCTTAAAAAAGAAATTGAATTTGATTTTTTACAAGAAGATTTGCCGATCACCTTAGAAGGGATGGAGTTGGGAGCCTCGCAATTGCTAAAAATAGTTAACGGGCTGCACCACTTCTCTCACATGGACGAGACAAAACCAGCCGAGACAGACATTCACGAATGCGTGGAGATGACGCTGTTAATTTTGAAAAACCGCTTTAAAAACAGCATAGAAGTGGTTAAAAATTACGGCGAACTGCCGCTAGTTAGCGGCTACTCCGGACAGTTGAGTCAGGTGTTTTTGAATTTGTTAGTTAATGCTCTAGACGCCCTGACAGAGTACGCAGCCGATCGAGAAATACACACCCCGTGCGGGGACAACTGGCAGCCCCAAATCGAAATTACCACTAAAGTTATAGAAACCGAACTCGGCAAGCGGGTGGCAATTTGCATTGCCGATAACGGGCCCGGCATTGCCCCAGAAAATCACCAGCAGATATTTGACACCTTTTTTACCACTAAACCAGCAGGCAAAGGCAGCGGTATGGGGCTGGCTATCTGCCATCAAATCGTCACAGAAAAGCACGGGGGCCAACTCAAATTGCGATCGCAACCAGGAAAGAATACTGAATTTGAAATTCTCCTGCCTATAGTTGGCACAACATGATCAACTCCAGAATATTCTGGGTTGTTCGCTCAGAAAAGTGAAATGATAGGGTAGCTTAGTAGTAGGTTCTCATTTCAATTTCCCAGCGTTTCGGCAACTAAAAGTTCCAGTGGCAAATAAATTCAGTTCCAAACTCCTTGGCCCTTCACTCTCCGAAGGCAGCCATCAAGACCTTTCCCTAGAGTCTACACTCTGGGATTTGCCCCTGTATGAATTTCAGGTTAAATCGAGCTGCTTAGCCGTGGCAGTTGCCGAAATGTTTGAACAGTATCCCCTAGTGCCGGGGGTCGTCTTGATGGAAGCAGGAGAGTTTGCTGGCATGATATCCCGCAGGCAACTGCTGGAATATTTGCTCAAACCCCAAGGCCCAGAGCTATTTTTGCACCTGCCACTAAAAGTTCTCTACAGTTACGCTCGCGTCGAAATATTATTGGTGGCAGAGAGTACAACCATTTTGGCAGCAGCCCCACAAGCTCTGCGTCGATCGCCCGAATTGCAGTCAGAACCAATCGTCGTCCAAATAGACTCCCAATCTTATCGCCTCTTAGACCCTCACGCGCTAAACATCGCCTACTGGCAAATTCGCGGCATCGAAACTCAAGTCCGCTACGAAAGAGCCCAAACTCAAATGATTCAAAGCGAAAAAATGGCTAGTTTAGGGCGTTTAGTCAACGGAGTAGCCCACGAAATTTTAGATCCCGTAGGCTTTATTTGGGGGAATTTAACCTACGTCAGCGACTACAGCAAAAACTTGATGGAATTGCTCTCAGTTTACGACGCATACTGTACTGATCCCCCGCCGGAAATAGCACGGCTCAAGGAAGAGATCGACTATGACTTTTTGCAAAACGATTTCCTCCGAACTGTTGCCAGCATTAAATCGGGAGCCGAACGTTTGAGCAAGTTGGCAACCAGTTTGCAAAACTTCTGCCACATCGACGATATTTATCCCAAACCCACCGACTTGCACGCCAATATAGACAGCATACTTTTGCTGCTCAAAAGTCGTTTGACTAGGGAAATCCAAGTAGTGAAAAACTACGGCTACCTGCCACCAGTGCCGTGCTATGCAGGACAGCTAAATCAAGTATTTATGAATATCTTGACCAATGCTATTCATACCTTAATTAATGAAGCAGTAGGTCAAGAATTGGCGAAAGAGTTCAAAGGTGGAGGACTCAGAGAGTGCGATCGCCAGCCTAAAATTGAAATCACAACTCAAGTCTGCTGTCCCGAACCTGCGCCGGATTTAGACAAACTTCATGTTCGCTGGGTTTCGATTTGCATAGCAGATAACGGGCCCGGAATGTCACCTAGCAAGTACAAAAAAATCATAGAATCATTCTCTACGGAAAAACGCGCCCTCAAAGAAACCAGTTTAGCCGTTAGCTATCAAATAGTGACCGGCAAACACGGCGGTGCGTTCAGAATGCGATCGGAGTTAGGCAGGGGCACTGAATTTGAAATTTTGTTACCCTTGGCTTAAAGAAGGAAAGCACTACACGGATTTTGACACGGATACACGGATGAATTATCTAGGGTGAGGCAGTAGTCAACAGTCAACAGTCAACAGTCAACAGTCAACAGTCAACAGTCAACAGTCAACAGTCAACAGTCAACCATTATCTAATTGACTGCCGCACATTTTACAAAATCTAGCATTAGCATCGTGTACAGACCAACCGCAACCTTGACAAACAGCTTTTCCGTGATTAGCACTTTTAACTAAGTGTTTAATCAAATCCCCCAATTGCCAAGGAATCAGAGCAATTCCCGTCAAAATCATCAAAATAGTCAGAAAACGACCGGATTCCGAAATCGGAGTAACATCGCCAAATCCCACCGTGGTCATGGTGACAACCGAGAAATAAACAGCATCCAAAAAAGTTCCAAAACTTTCGGGATTTGCCGGATGTTCGACTTGATAAATCAAACCAGAATAAACAAAAATTATTGCCAGCAAAGTAAACAAAATCCGAGCAAAAATCACGCCATCTTCGCTGCTGATGCGGAAAATAGAAATTTTCAAGTCCAGAAAACGGATGAGTCTGAGAATTCTAAACCAGCGGAAAATGCGGATAAAACTGACGTTGACAAATCCTAGTAAAAATGGTAATATTGCCAGCAAATCAATAATTGAAAAAAAACTAAAAATAAATTTAACTCGATTTTCGGCACACCATAGTCGCAATAAATACTCAAACACAAAAACAACTAAAAGCGCTGTATCGAGAGTTTGCAAATTAATTCTAACAGTTTCAGAAATCGGGTAAGTTTCGGCGATGAAGCTGGTCGAAGATAGGAGAATTAGTCCGGTAAGAGTTAAATTGACGGTTCTGCCAATTGGGGTTTCGATGTCTTCGAGATAAAATCCAATTTGCGATCGGGTTAGCATAGATGAGATAATTAATATTATTTATGAGGTAAGGGAATTATCGCACATGAGTATCGAATTAACTAAGGGTGAAAGGTTCAATCTTTCTAAAGAAACTCCTAATTTCAGTAAAATTGCGATCGCCCTGGGGTGGCAAGTCAGCCAGACAGCACAAAACTGCGACATTGACGCATCTGTTTTTATGTTAGCGGCGGACGGTCGGATTCCTGATGAAAAGTATTTTGTATTTTACAACAATCTGACATCGCCGGACGGTGCGGTGCGACATTCGGGAGACAACAGGAATGGACAAATAGACGGAGATGATGAGACGGTTTATGTGGATTTGAGTAAAATCAATTCGGCGATTCAGGAAATTGTGTTTGTGGTGACTCTTCACGAGGGACAGGAAAAGAATCAAAGTTTTAGTCAAGTTACAAATGCTTTTATCCGGCTTTACAATTCAGAGAATCTTAGCGAATTGATTCGGTACAATTTAAATCAGATTTTTTCCCAAGAGACGGCTTTAGAATTTGGACGCTTGTATAAGAAGAATGGCGAATGGAGGTTTCAGGCGGTAGGACAGGGATATAATGCTGGGTTGCAAAGTTTTGTAGATAAGTATTATGTTGAGAATGCGGTTGAGAAAAGCTCGACTGCTGGTGAGAAGGTTGATGATGCTGAGGTTGTGAGGCGGTTTAGCGATCGGGTGGATCGGTTATTGCGCGAAGAGGCAGTTAATGAGATGCCCCCAGTGTCTAGCAAAGTGGCCGGAGAGTCTGCGGCTAATCCTGTGAATGCTAAGCTTGACGATCGAGAACTAGCTATCAGCACTGAGGAATTTTGGAAGCAATATAACGCGGGTGAAAGAGACTTTACTGGCTGCAACCTATTCGGATTAGATTTGAGTGGAAAAATTTTGGTAGATGATGTCATCTTGTATCAAGCAAATTTGACAGAAGCAAACTTCACTGGTGCTACTTTAAAAAAATTCAATCTATGTGGAGCTAATCTGCAAAGGTCAAATTTAAGCTCAACAAATCTGCAACAAGCCGATCTGATTGAAGCTAAATTAATCAATGCAAACCTAACTAAGGCAAAATTGGAGTATGCAAAACTGATTCAAGCGAATTTCGGTCAAGCCATATTAAGCGATGCAAACTTCACAGGAGCAAACCTGACTGGGGCAAATCTCAGCGGAGCAAACTTAACAGGGGCAAATTTTACGGCTGCTAACCTCACTGCCGCCACTCTAAATAGTGCTAACCTAACTCAGGCAATTCTAAATAGTGCTAATTTGGCAGAAGCAGATTTAAGTCAGGCAAATCTCAATAAAGCAAGTCTAGCTGGGGCTAATTTAACAGGCGTTAAATTGACAGGTGTATGTTTTGCGGGAGTAGACTTGAAGAACGTTAACTTGAATGTTGCTAACCTCACAGGTGTAAGTTTTGTTGGAGCTAACTTGAAGAGAGCTAACCTCAGAGGTCTTGACCTGAGAAGTGTTAATCTTATGGGGATAAGTTTGGTTGGGGTAAACCTCGATGGCGTCAACTTCAGTGGGCAAAATTTAAGCGGCTTCAATCTCTGCGGAACTAGCTTGATCGGCGTCAATTTGAGTGAAGCAAATCTAACTTCAGCAGACTTGCGCGGAGCAAATTTGATGATGGCAAACTTGGAGAAAGCTAACCTGAAGGAGGCTAAACTTGCTGGAGCAAACTTAACAGGAGCAAAGATGGAAAAGGCAAAACTCGCAGGTGCAATTATGCCAGATGGCACAATTCACGAATAAATTCGATCGCACATATTAAACAGCAACGTGGGCAATGTATTGGTGTGAATTTAACCGAAAGTCCACCAGGGAATGAATTCCCTGGCTAATAGCTTAAGTCCTCTGAAGAGGACTAATGAGTTCTTCAGTCCTCTTCAGAGGACTTTTGCTATGAGGCAGGGAATTCATTCCCTGCCGGACTGAGGGAAATAGCGTTAAATTGATACCAATAGTGGGGTGTGCATCGCCCTAGAAATAGATTATGATTAGTATTAAAGATCAAATACATAGATTTTCCATGAATGAATCTGACACAGAAATTATAGAATCCGCCCTCAGATGGATGACCGAGTTTGTCGAGTTACCGCATCCAGTTTTCAGCGATTTACCGATTTGTCCCTTCGCTAAAAAGGCACGCTTGGCTAATCAAATTTTATTCAAAATCGAGCGGTTTTCAGCGCTGACTGAGTTCGATCGCGATTCTGCCATCATGAAATCAATTTATGAATTTTACAATTCGGAATTTGAAATCATGGTAGTAATTAATCCCGAAAAAACTGCAATTAGTGCGCCAGAAACTAAAGAACTGATAGACAAATTGAATAATCAGATTTCAGAGTTGGGCTTGCTGGCTTTTCACATCCATCCCGAAGAAGATTTTAATATTGACGGGCTTCATACTCGGAGAATGCCCTATCCGGGCTTCACTGTTCAAGTAAATTCTAAGCTGAAGCCAGCTTCCGATTTTTTAGAGAAAACAGAATATTACAAAAATTGGACTGCCGAACAACTAAAAAATTTCGGGATTCCGAGAAATTGACGATCGCCCGCCCTCCCTTTCTCCCTGTCTTGCTTCGCGCCCTTGGCTACTTTCATCGCTTCAATCCTCCATGAGTTTGATGAGAGTTGTAAAAATACGATCGCACTCTGAAGAAGCCTTGCGAACCTTGTCAACATCCAACATTTCTAACAGCTTGGAAGCGTGCTGTATCTTTTGATATTCGCCTTTCGATTTTGTGTCGCGGCTAGCTGCTTTCAGACTTCGTTCTAACAAATCCTTTTCAATCGTCTCTACATTGATATTTTTAGGAATCTCATTTTGTTTAAATCCCTGTCCGTAAAATCTTTTTAAAGTATCAATATCAGCTATCAACCAAGCTTCCATCGCTTACACCATGAGATAGCAATGAGTGTCATCAACCCCAGGCGAATCCCAGTTATCCCTCCACTTCAAATGCTCCCAAGGCGACTGCTTTACAACAGGTGCTTCTGAGTCAACTAAAAGGATGATAAAAGCATTTGGGTGATCGGTCAAAGCATTCTTGAAATCCCTAAAAGCATTATTCCGGGAACCGCAAACAGTGATATTCCACTTGATTTGCTTGCTGCGGGCAACCTGCACAATTTCTTTGAAAAAAATGCTAAATCCTCCTCGAAGTAATTGCTTTGTATTCTTGCCCTCGCCGCCGCCTTCGATGTAAATGCGAATTTCTTTTACCATCGGTTGCCCCCGATTTCTCCCATCCGCCAAAGGTCTCCCAAAGTGTAATTCTCAAGCCATTTTTTCAGTCGTTCGGGATCGAGACGGTTCAGGTGACTTCCTCTATCATCCCGATCGCATATTAACACTGACTCAGGACTCAGCGCCGACACTAAAGCATCGGAATGAGTTGTCACAATCAATTGTGTGCGCTGTGACGCTTCGATCAACATTTCAGCAACTGCAGGCAGAATGTCGGGATGCAAGCCAATCTCCGGTTCTTCAATACAAATAAGTGGCGGGGGAGTTGGATCTAGAAGTAAAGCTATTAAGAATAAATAACGCAGCGTACCGTCTGATAAACGAGTTGCGGGTATTGGCTGAATTAATCCTGTTTCGCGGATGAATATCTGGACAGTACCGCCATAAATCTTGATACTCAGTTCTTCGGCTGCATCGTAGAACAGTTGTAATTTTTCAATAATCAGCCTACTTCCTAATTGATACTGTAAGTTATTTAAAACCAGTCCTAAGTTGCCACCATCTTCTAGGAGGGGATGTTCTGGCAAGTCAGTTTGCTGAGCCTTTCTAGATACTGAATCTCTCCCTGTCTGCCAGTTACGATATAAACCAATGTCGGCCAATTTATTTCCCAGATATGATAGTTCGGGATATAGTTCTGGATCTTTTCTTTGAGATAAGATAGATTGATCGGGAATGATATCTTCTCGCCGCAGATTCCGCAGCTTTCTTGTTTGCTGCTCGTTGTCCTCTATAACATTGATAACAGGGCGAGCCCGATCGTTATAACGGTAATAGAAAAATGGCTGGCTTTCAAAACTATGGCGGGGTTCCATATCTTCTATAGCTTCGTCCACTACTTCAAGTCTCTGACCGACTGCGGTAAAACTAATCTGATAGCGCAGTGGCATCGTTCGTTCTGGGTAATCTAAAATAGCCTCTATTTTTGCTGTGGCAGTACCTTTTTCACCTTTCCACAGAAAATCGCTGATACCACCTCCTTGACGAATCGGAGCAGGTAAGTCGGTAGGTGTTGCCTTCAACACTCCCATCGCTTCAATGAAGTTAGATTTGCCGGATGCGTTAGTACCGATCAATACATTCAGGGGTTGCAGTTCAATTTTTTCCCCCTCACTTCCATAGGAAAGGAAGTTTTGCAGTTGCAGGGAGTGAATAAATCTTTTGCCTTCCACCTTGTCCTCCTATGCCAATTCTGAATTATTATACTTTACGAAAGCTTTCGTTTTTAGTCTTGAATTAAGTAGGTCTCAAAACTACCGATTCCCAGTCTTTGCCTTGAAGTCGGAAGGGGAGTGAGATATCCCGATCGATCCCACAACAGGCGACCTACTCTCCTCCAACGGTCTGTGACCCATTACAATTAATTCAGCAAAAAATCTTTACACATAAGAACTCATGCAGCTTAAGTCAACAACCCGCCATATTCGCATATACACCGCCATCCTCGAAGATAACGAACTCGTACCCAGCAACGACCTTTTGACCCTCGACATTGACCCAGATAACGAACTTAACTGGAACGACGAGTCAGTCAAACAGGTATATGCCAAATTCGACCAACTCGTAGACGCCTACGAGGGCGAAGATTTGACCGAGTACAACCTCCGCCGCATCGGTTCGGAGTTGGAACACTTGGTACGATCGTTCCTCCAAAAAGGCCAAATCAGCTACAACCTCAACAGCCGCGCTGTTAACTACAGCATGGGATTGCCTCAAGTGGATGCCAAAATTCACCTGTAAGGGCGATCCTCTTCGAGGGCTTCGCTAACGGGCGATCGGCATTTATGTCAACTTAAGATTGAAACCCATAATAAATGTCGCTTGTAGCTGAGTTTCGATCCCCCCTACTCCTCTTAATCACGGGAGTACCGCAGGGCGGTTTCATTTTCTTGTAGGGGTAGCACTACCCCTACAAAATTCATGTTTTTGGTGAGAATGAAACCGCCCTGGGAGTACGGGGGGTTTAAAGCTGAAAATCTGCTTTTATTCTTCTTCCTGCTTGTTTCTGACTCCTGACTCCTGACTCCCGGCTTCTTCCTTCTTCTGACTTCGATCGGACTTCTCCCCCGCCTCCCCAGCATCAACCGGAGAATTGGGAACGCGATCGCGTTCCAAAAACTGTTTAACTGCAAGTTGGCGGTTGCTCATAAACTGACCCCAAGCGCCGGGAAACATCCCATCCAAGGTTTCCACCAGCGCCCAAACCTCAAGATTCATCACTTTGTAATAGAAACTGTGAGAATGTTGAATGCTAGTGAGTATTTCGTCTATTTCAACAGCAGGCAGCCGCTTCGGATCGGGCAAATTCTTGGAAAAGGCGCTGGGTTCATGTGGGGCCATGGTTAAATACTCAACAGCTTGCAGAGGCCGGTCAGTCGATTTTAGATTTTAGATTTTAGATTTTAGATTGATTCCACAGATGAATCTGGGGGCTTGAACTAAATATCTAATTTTTTTGGCTTTCCACGACTCCTGTCGGGGGCTTGCGTCCATCAGTCGATTTTAGATTTTAGATTTTAGATTTTAGATTGATTCCACAGATGAATCTGGGGGCTGGAACTAATATCTAATTTTTTTGGCTTTCCCCGACTCCTGTCGGGGGCTTGCGTCCATCAGTCGATTTGAGATTTGAGATTTGAGATTTTAGATTGACTCCACAGATGAATCTGGGGGCTGGAACTAATATCTAATTTTTTTGCTGTCCCCGATTCCTGTCGGGGGCTGGCATCCGTCAGTCGATTTTAGATTTTAGATTTGAGATTGACTCGACAGATGAATCTGCGGGCTTGTATCCGTCTTTGGGTAGGGTTAAATTTAACTTCTGTTGCGAAACTAGGGTGCGAGGCACAGATGACCCTTCGCGAGAAAACCGACAATTGATATTTATTTATATCTGTCGGCTCAGGTGATTTCTACCTAGCTGCATCATACCATTAGAGTTAGTCTAAAATCTCAATTCCCTTGAGTGCTGCGATTTCTTCGGAAATTGCCGCTATCATGAATATGCTGAAAACAGCGTGATTTCCAGCCGATGACTGGGGTGTCGCGCGATCGTCTAACCCTGAAAGCTCATAGTAAGATTCATCCGGCAGTCAACAAAATGGTAAACTGTTCGTGTCAGTACAAGACATTAAAACCTACCCCTGGACTGGGGGAAAGTCACGCCTAAAACATTGTAAGGAGATATCGCTACGCACACAACAGTGCAAACGTGGTGAGCCAGGGAACCTGAAAAATCAGGATATTAGGACTGCGAAGTCTTAAGAATCTCCGTCTGTTGAGAAAGCGGGGGTGTCAAATAATCGCCACGTATCAACCCGTCGAGGTTCAATCGCTAAAATAGTTCAGATCAGCACGCTTGCCCAAAGGCGTCAGGAACCCTTATGCAAAACTCTGTGGCAAAACACTACTTATGGGCTTTAGGTGAAGGGATCAAAGGGTGTAAGCCAGGCGATCTGATCGCTGGTCGCTACTTGGTCAAGCGCGATCGACTTCTTGTCGATACTCAACCCGAACACTTGCCGGAACTGCCCGATGAGATTCCGAGTGTTGTCACTCCTTATCTGAGACTGTTTGCCTATCAGTTGCACGTACCTCAAGTATACGGCCTGGTATCGTCCAAGATGAGCAAGCTATCGGGAGATATCTGGCTACTGGAAAACGTGCCTATTTTGAAGGTGACGGAATCTTTAATGCCGGAATTGGCGGACTCCTGGAAAGGAGCTGCAGCGATGCGCCAGCTCAATTGGCTGTGGCAAATGGCCAAGTTGTGGCAGCCTTGTATCGCTCAGGGCGTGGCTTCGACGCTGCTGACTCCCGAACTGCTACGGGTAGAAGGGCAATTGGTGCGGTTTCTGGAATTGCAGCCCGATCGCAAACAGCCTCATTTGTCCCAGTTGGGCAAATTGTGGCAGCAGTGGCTCGAAGATGCTCACCCAACTATTGCCAATTTTTTGAGGCAACTTTGCCAGCAAATGGTTGCCGGTCAAGTGCGCCACGGCGAACAACTGATGAGCCAGTTGGATAAAGCTTTGGCAAAGTGCGGCCGATTTTACGATCGTCACGTTGAAATTGCCACGGGCACGGATGTAGGCAGATCCCGCGCTCACAACGAAGATGCTTGCTATCCGCCCAGCGGTACGCTGTTGGCAGGAAGCCCGGGTGCGGAAGCTTGCGCGATCGTCTGCGACGGTATCGGTGGACAAGACGGGGGCGAAGTCGCTTCGGAAGAAGCAATTGGTGTGCTGCGCGAAAAGTTGCAGCAAATGCCCCTACATCAAGCTAATTGGGACCCGTTGAGCCTGACTTCCAAGCTGGAACGGGCAGCTTGTGCTGCTAACGACAAGATAGCCAGTCGCAACGACAGCGAACACCGCCAAGGCCGCCAGCGGATGGGAACTACGCTAGTTATGGGTTTAGCCCACATTCACGAGCTTTACGTCGCCCACGTCGGAGACAGTCGGGCTTACTGGATTACCCGCACTGGCTGCTATCAACTTACTCTCGATGATAATGTGGCTTGCCGCGAGGTGCGTTTGGGCTACTCTCTCTACCGGGATGCTTTGGAACAAGTCGCCGCCGGAGCTCTGATTCAAGCTTTGGGGATTACTTCGTCCAACACTTTGCACCCGACTGTGCAGCGTTTTCCAGTGGATGAAGACTGCGTTTTGCTGCTGTGTTCCGACGGTTTGAGTGATAAAGACCGGGTTGAGGAATGTTGGGAAGCGGAGATTTTGCCAATTCTCGACGGTAGCATTAGTTTGGCTAAGGCGCGCGATCGACTGATTGAGATTGCTAATACTAGAAACGGTCACGATAACGTCACTGTTGCTTTAATTCACTGTCAAGCACATTTGAGGGAAGACGGCAATACTTTTACAGAACTGTCTGTCGCACCTTTAGATACGCCGATCGAACTAATTTCCGACAGCGAGGATTTGCCAACGGATTTGAATGGGCCCACAAGCCTTGGCAATGGGAATTCTGAAGGAAAAACGCAGTTGTTACAGCGGGAAAAAAGCAAAAGTTTATTTTCGCTGCTGCTGAAAATTTTATTTTTATTAGGCTTGGGGGGTGTATTTGCTTATTTTTTCATCCCTCCGGTGGGTCGCGCGATCGATACTGCCGGGGAGTCGATTTTCGGGAAACGCGGTTTAATTAAAGCTGGAAAGACGCCGGAGAAAACAGTTGAATCTGTAGCTTCTCCGGTCAAATCTTTAGAAACCGGCTCGTTTATAGAGATTAAAAGTTCTGCGGCTGGGGAATTGGGAAAAGAGGGCGATCGCTTGGATTTGCGAGGCGCAATCGGTGAGTTGACTGTCAAAGGAACAGTCCCCGCCGGCAGCGTTTTGCAGGTGACAAACAAACAGCTTACGCCTCAAGGCAATTGGCTGGAATTGAAAGTTTGTTCGATTCCTGAAATAGTGCGATCGAACTCTCCCAAACCCGAGTCAAATAAAGATTTTTCTACAGTTTCAAAACCGACACTGAATCCATCTCCCGCTGTGGCAACTCCCTCGCCTTCCCCGCCAGTTAAGCCAACAGTTGAAGTAGAAAGCGCCAACCTGCAACCGGGAGAAATTGGATGGATTCAAGAACAAGCTGCTGTTGATAAGGTACTCTCCAACCCAGCCCCCAACCTTAATCAACAGGGAAAATGCGTTAATTCTGACTCAACTCCCAATGCTAATTAAACTGTTAATGCTAGCTCCGACCTAGGTAATTTGAGTAAGTTTAGGAAAATGGAAGATGCAGCTTGCTAAAAATATAATAGTTTAAGGCAGACACAGAGATCAAATAAAATTTGAGGCCGCTCAAGCCGAAGATTCATCAACTTCTTGATTCCCGATCAAACTATGACGAAAATTACAGACTATTTCCAGGGAGTTTATGCGGTAAATCTCCCTGAAAGGAAAGACCGACGGCAACTCATAGTCAAGGAATTAGAGAAAGCAGGAATGCCCCTCACGCCCCATAAGGTTCAGATATTTCCCGCAATCCGCCCCGACGAAGCTGGAGGTTTCCCCAGCATTGGGGCGAGGGGATGCTTTTACAGTCATTTAGCTATCCTCAAGCAGGCAAAAGACAAGCGGTTTAGCAATATTTTGATTGTAGAAGACGACCTAGAAATTTCAGCAAAGTTCAGAACAGACCAAGCTGTTATCCTCGAACAACTCTGTCAGCAAGATTGGGATTTCGTCTACTTCGGACACGTCGAAGAGGTTGAACAAAAGTCTCCTGTCGCCCTCGTACCCTTTTCTGAGGGGCTGATGACCGCTCATTTTTACGCTGTAAATGGCAGGATTTTCGATCGCCTCCTGCGGTTTCTGGAAGAACTGCAACAGCGACCTCCGGGACATCCCGACGGCGGCCCGATGCACCTCGACGGAGCTTATTCTACTTTCCGATCTCAAAATCCCGATGTTGTCACCTTGATTGCTTCTCCAAACCTGGGGTGGCAAAGGAGTTCCCGTAGTGACATCACTCCTAAGTGGTTTGACCGTGTACCTGGGTTGAGTCGATTGGTAGGTGCAGGAAGAACCAGCAAAACAAGGCTGAAGCGTTGGCTTTCTAGTTAATTGAATTCGATTTTAAAATCCTTCGCTTATCTCAAATCTGTTAGCACAATCGCCCGGAAAATAATTAATACCAAATCCGGGTTTATTACTCCCTTTATCAAGGCGGCGGTTGAAACTTTTTGGCCTCAAACTCTACAAATAAAGTCTGCCGGAGTTTACGCGACACGACGTAGCCTCGGACAGACAAGCGAGATCGAGGGGATATTTAAGCCGGATTTGGTATCAGCATATTTGATATGATGCTTGATTCTAACCTAATTTGTTAGATACTTCTGCCAGTTTAGTCACCATTTGGGAGACGGCTTTGTCAACTGCCTCGCTCAAAAGTGAGTCTTCATTGCTATTGCTGGAATTGCCGCCAATACCCCTAACGGAAATATTAGAAGCGCTTTGATCTGCTTCTCCTACTGCTTTGGCAGTGGCAAGAATATCTCCCGAAGCTGTACCGATTAACCGCACATCTATTTGAACGGTAGCTTTGGTTTTTTGTGAACCGGCGCCGATTCCCATGAAACTGCCGCCGCCGGATTGTTTGTCGATATTAAACTTGGTAATGGTGCCGATGAGCACGGCGTCAACTCCTAATTGTTTGCCAATTTCGGCTGCTGTCCCGGCATCCATCGCGCCGCTGCGATTTTGCTGTTTGAGCACTTGTTCGAGTTTGCTGCGATCGACTACTGTATAAGTGCCGTTGTTGACGAGTTCGTTGATTAACAGTTCGCTGATGCCTTTGGCGGCGCCGACTCCCCTGTAGGAAGTGTAATAGCTGTTGGTGGGGCCGTAGTCGAAGTCCATGACGACGAGGCGCTTTTTGGCAGTTGCTTGGGCGAGTTGGGTTGCTGGTTGGGTGCTGGCTGGTGTGGCGATCGCACTTAATGAAACGCCTGCTAGCATTAGGGTAGCGAGGGAAATGCTGGTTAAGCGAGATATGGTGGTTCTTTTCATAAAGCTTACCTCACAGTTGTTTTGTGCCGACTCTAGAATACTTTACGGAACAGCCCGATTTGACATACCCCTGCCTAAAGGCGAGGGGATTCTTGATTCGCAGGGATTCCAATGAATTTACCCTCGGCAAGCATCTTGACCGTATGCCCTACGGCTGCAAGTCCTCTAATTAGAACTACTTGAGCGGCTGCAACATCTCTGTCCGTTGTATAGCCACAGTTCGAGCATGAATGAGTACGCTCATCAAGCTGTTTTTTTCCTGTTTCTGCTAGACAATTGGGGCAAATTTGACTCGTTTTATGAGCACTTACCTTCTGAAAGTACACGCCATATTTCAAACAAGTTTGCTCGCTTGATTGTGAAGAATTGACCCCAGCTTGCGTCTAAGCAGTGTTTCCCTAGCATCGCCCTAGACAGCCCAATCAGATTCAGATCCTCAACGAAAATCATTCCCACGTTTTGGCAGATTTGATGAGATAATTTACGATGCCAATCTTTCCGACTGTTAGCAACGTATTCATGCAGTTTGGCGACTTTCTTTTGAGCTTTACGCCAATTGTTAGAACCTAGTTTTTTACGACAGACACGTTGTTGCAGCAATTTAAGCTTGCGTTCTGCGTCTTTAAAAAATCTTTGGCGCTTGACTAAAAGACCGTTAGAAGTTGCTAGAAAATTAGTTAGTCCCACATCAATTCCGATACCTTCACCGTGGGGCATTAGAGTGGGTACTGAAACGTCCCATTGTAGGGCTAACATCACGTACCAACCGCTAACCCTACGGACTATCCTTGCTTGCTTAATCGTTGCACCATCAGGGATAGGACGTGATTGATGAAACTTAACCAAACCAATTTTAGGGAGCTTCACCGCTTGATTTTGGACAGGGTTAACCCCCAATTGCGGGAATACAAACGATCGCATTGTTCCTGCTTTCTTAAAGCGGGGGAAACCGTGTTTTTGTTCCCACATACTCACAAACGCTTTTTCAAGCCTTTTGAGTGTTTGCTGTAGGACGTGTACTTGGACGGCTGCCAAAGTGGGTATGTTTGCCCTAGCCGTAGTTAAACTTTTGCACTGGCTTGCATAAGTTGGTCGTTTTGTTTCGGCCCGAATGATGAACTCAGATCGGATAGAGCAAGCGTTAATTCGACAACTACGAGACTCAAACCAATGTTTACGCAGGGCCAATGCGTAGTTGTATACGCGACGGCATTGTTCTAGCCAATCTTCAAAGATTGCTATTTGTCCTGCCGTTGGTTTGAGTTTGAATTCGTAGACTAAATGAAACATTTGCTCTATCCTCCTACCTGATTATATCACAACCATGAGCGAACGTAGGAACGCTTTTTCAAGAAGTCTAATTAAAGCCGTCCTAAAAGGACTGGGCACAGCACCCAAATTTTCGGTCAGGGTTGGGGGTGAGGAGGTTGGAATTGGCGGGTTTTAGTGTTTTTTGACTTTCAACAGGCTTAATTTTTGTTAATGAACCGCAGAGGACGCAGAGGACACAGACTAAAGGTGGCAAGAACCGCACAGCCATCCAAAATTCCTCTTACACCCCAGATTCCATAAAACCCATCAACCAATTAGCCATCGTCGCCCTGCGAGTCTGTCGGGGCCCGAATTCCCCAATTTTATAGCCTTTAAAGCCTAATTTTTCCTTCAGCAACTGCTTGTTTTCTGGAGGGGTCGATCGAGTCAATTTCACTGTCGCCGGCCTAGAATCGATAAAATCCGGCGGTTCCGGGTACTCTTGCCGCCACTCGGCTGCAACACCTGCACTGTTCCACTTGCCAGTCTCGGCATCCCAGCGGTAGCCCAGATACTGCCAAACTAATCGGTTGACAGCAGCATCGTCGATTTCTTCGTTGAGAATAGCCCAAATAGTTTCGTTATTCAGCGGTGGTAATTCAGACATGAGCGCGATCGAATCGGAAATAAAAAAAGTTTAACTCACATTAGATAACATTATCAGGAACGGGCTCTCCGGCCCGTTCCACAAAAAATCCTAGGAATTTGTTTGTGGGGAGTAGGGGTTGGGCACGGGAACCCCGCCCAAAATGCCACCCCAAAAAAATTAATTATTCAAAATTCCGTCTTTCTCTGCCATAGAAAGCATTAAGTCAATTACGCGGCTAGAATAACCCCACTCGTTGTCGTACCAGGAAACAACTTTAAAAAACTTAGAATTCAGTTCAATTCCCGCACCTGCATCGAAAATGCTCGATCGCGCGTCGCCCTGAAAATCTGTCGAAACTACCGCATCCTCAGTATATCCAAGAATGCCTTTGAGTTCGCCCTCCGAAGCTTTTTTCATTGCCTCGCAAATTTCTTTATAGCTAGTTTCCTTCGCTGTTTTGAAAGTAAGGTCAACTACAGACACGTCGGGAGTTGGCACCCGCAAAGCCATTCCCGTCAATTTTCCTTTCAATTCTGGCAACACCAAAGTAACAGCTTTCGCTGCACCGGTCGAAGATGGAATAATATTTTGAGCCGCACCGCGTCCTCCCCGCCAATCTTTTTGGCTGGGCCCGTCTACAGTTGGTTGAGTAGCTGTCATTGCGTGAACTGTCGTCATTAAACCTTCTTCCAATCCGAAGTTATCGTTAATAACTTTGGCAATTGGTGCTAAACAATTCGTCGTACAGCTAGCATTAGAAACAACCGTATCTTTTGTCGGGTCAAATTTGTGGTGGTTGACGCCTACTAGAAAAGTTGGAACTTTTTCCGGGTCTTTTGTCGGTGCTGAAAGTATTACTCGTTTTGCTCCCGCTGTCAAGTGTTTTGATGCGCCTTCAAAATCTGTAAACAATCCGGTAGATTCTACAACATAATCTGCGCCGGATTTACCCCAGGGCAATTCGGCAGGATTTCTAATCGCTGTACAGGGGATAAAATTTCCGTCAACGACAATCCCGTCTGGTTTGCTTTCAACTTCGCCGTCGTAAATGCCGTGGGTGGAGTCGTATTTGAAAAGATAAGCCAGGTTTTCTGGCGAAACTAAGTCGTTAATGCCGACAAATTCGATGTTGGGGTTTTTGATGCCGGCACGCATGACTAGCCGTCCGATGCGACCAAATCCGTTGATGCCGACTTTTAATGCAGCCATGTTTAAACTCCTATTGAAAATATCGTTAGTCGATCGGGCGTTAGCGTTAGCTTTCGCGATCCGAAGGAAAGCCCGCCTTTACGGGGGCTACGCCAACGAAGAGGATCGCCTGTTGTGGCTTAGAATTTACCACGCTAACGGATTTTTGCAACTGATTCTTTTCTATCTCTTAAGAATTCTGAATTCGGCCCCGGCTGGGAAGGGCAATTAATCCTGAAAAGACCGCTGACTAATGGCTAATGGCTGATTTTTGTCAACTTGTAAAAGTGCTATAATAGACAGAAAATATTTTCAAAATTGCATTTTTAAAATCAGCCTAAAGTAATAATAAAAAACTTATCCAAAAGGAGAAACGGATTAGCATTCTCACTAATGGCGATTGTCGGAACCAAAGCCTAGGATTAAAGTCGCAGATACGCGTAAGGACACAGCACTGCCGTGTCCATACACCTATGGCGTACAATCTATAGCAATCCTTGCAGGAGTCGTAATTTTTTTACCCCACCCCAACCCTCCCCGAACTCGCAGGGAGGGAGTAAGAAATTCACAAATGATGCGAGGATTGCTATATGTGTAGCTCAATTTTTCCGAAGTGGTATGAGCACTAATGACTAATGACTAATGACTAATGACTAATGACTAATGACTAATGACTAATGACTAATGACTAATAACTAATGACTACCCAACGCACCTAGTAATTAGCAATTCCACCGCATCTGAAATAAAACACGACCCACCAAATTTATTGAGTACGGGTCTAATGTTTTCTGCAACTGCTGAAACTTGAGCTGGTGAACAAAAAGCAAGCACATAAATGTTATCCAGCGCCGTCATTGATGAATCACGGGAAACGTGATCCCTAGTGCTTTTTCCAGCGACATCACGAATCACCGCATAATCGGGTACGCCAGCTTTGTCTAAACCATCTAAAATCTTGCCTAGTTCTACTGAGTGGGCTATGATTTCTACTCTTTTGACTGACTCCATCATCTCACCTCCAAAACATATTGATTCCGTATAGATACAGGGGAATGCCTACAATGATATTAAATGGAAATGTCACTGCTAAGGCCGTTGAAATGTAAAGACTTGGATTCGCTTCGGGAACAGTTAGGCGCATGGCTGCTGGTACTGCTATATAAGAGGCACTCGCGCACAATACGGCAAACAGCAAAGTGTCTCCCTGCGGCATTCCGATTAATTTGGCTATCACCAAAGCAATTACTGCGTTGACTATGGGAATTAGGATTGCAAAGCCGATTAGAAAAACTCCTGCTTCTTGCAAATCTTTAATTCTGCTAGCCGCAACCAGCCCCATGTCTAGCAAGAAAAAAGTCAGAACTCCGTAAAACAAGTCTTGAGTAAACGGACTCATAACTTCCCAACCATGTTCTCCTGTCAGTACGCCCATAATTAGGCTGCCAATCAGCAGAAAAACAGAACTGTTTAGGAAGGCTTCTTGCAACACTTCTGGCCAAACTATTTCGCGTTTTCCTTCTTCCCCGCCAAATACACTGACTAGAATCAGACCGACTATAATTGCTGGGGATTCCATTAATGCTAGCGCGGCTACCATGTAACCGTCAAAGTCGATGCCCTGTGCTGTGAGGAAGGAGGTTGCGGTGATAAATGTGACGGCGCTGATGGAACCGTAGGTGGCTGCGATCGCTGCGGCATTGTAAGAGTCGAGTTTTATCCTCAGTATGAAAAAAGTATAAATTGGTACTAGCATTGACATCAGCATCGCTGCCAAAATTGTCAGGGCAACTTGCTGGTCAATGCCGCTTTTGGACAGTTCGACGCCGCCTTTAAATCCGATCGCAAACAGCAGATACAGCGAAAACAGTTTGGGGATGGGGGCTGGAATTTCTAAATCAGATTTGAGAAAAATTGCCAGCATTCCCATGAAAAAAGCTAATATTGGGGGATTTAAGATATTTGACGATACTAAACTCAAATCCACGATCGGTCACTCCCATTTCTTGCGTTTTTAATATGACTTCCCCAGTAATTGTTGCACGAGAATGGATCAATAGACCGATCGAACTTTTGACACCGAAGCTTGCTGAGGCTAAATACCCCCAAATACGGCAAAGGTGCACAGTACGCACCGTACAATGAGTAAGGCGTGCACTGTGCACCGGCTGGCTAAGTATTTGTGTTTAACTAAGCAACACCCAAATAAGACTCTAGGGCTTCGGAACCACCGATCAACTTGCCGTCGATAAATACTTGCGGCACAGTTGTAGCCCCAGTCATAGCCCGGAGCGATCGGGTTGTGATATCCCGACCCAAGACGATTTCTTCATAATCCAAGCCATGTTTACTCAGCATTCCCTTAGCCTTAGCGCAGAAGGGACAGCCCATTTTTGTAAACAGCGAAACTACCTTCGGCTTGGCTGCTGCGGAGTTGATGTAGTTGAGCATCGTCTCGGCATCGGACACTTTGAAAGGGTCGCCCGGTTCCTCTGGCTCAATAAACATTTTTTCCACCACGCCATCTTTTACCAGCATCGAATAACGCCAAGACCGCTTCCCAAAACCTAAATCTGTTTTGTCTACCAGCATTCCCATGCCTTGAGTAAACTCGCCGTTACCGTCGGGAATTAACGTCACATTGTCTGCTTCTTGGTCTTTTGCCCACTCGTTCATCACAAAGGTGTCATTGACGGAAATGCAAACGATTTCATCTACGCCGTTTTCTTTAAAAACTTTCGCCAATTCGTTGTAACCGGGGAGGTGCGTTGACGAACAAGTGGGAGTAAAAGCTCCCGGCAGCGAGAACACTACTACGGTTTTACCTGCAAATATATCATCGGTGGTGACATCCACCCACTCGTTGTCTTTGCGAGTGCGAAAGGTGACTTTGGGTACTCTTTGACCTTCTTGGTTCGTCAGCATGATTTTAAATTCTTAGGTACTTGGGTTCAATTCCTTTGCTTATTATAGCGTACTCATAACGAGTATGACTTGTCAAGGGGAGGCGAGTTTTTTTTCTCGGACTTGGGCGCGCGCGCGAGTTCAGTTCATTGTCTTTGCGACAGCTAGCAGATTTAAAACTTGCTGTTTAAGTAAGTCGGCAATTCTGTCTCCATTCCTTTGCTGCTGCTAACGGGTGAGGATTTTTGGCTCTTCATTAGCTAGTATGCTAAACTAACAATCAAACTGCCAAGTAAGCAAACATCTAACTCGGAAGTTTTCAAAGTTTCTAAATCCGTAAGCCGAACGTTTAATCAACTTGAGTTTATTGTTGATGCCTTCGACAACACCACTGGTAGTCTTATAATCGAAGTAAGCAATAATCTCATCTAGCCAACGAATAATAGTGTTCTGACTATCGGTAAAATATTTTTTAGCTCTTGACAACCATCTTCCCACTTGCCACAAACCGACTAACCAATTATTAGCCCGATCGAAAATTCTTCTAATTTCTTATTTTAATTCAAGCATAGTTTTGAGAGTAGAAGATACATCTTCAACTTGCATTAGTTTAGCTTTTTGCTCTTCATTTATATCTAATTGGTTCTTCAATAACACATATTTACTTTTCTTCAATGCTTCTAAAACTTTCTCCGGGTCTGCTTTTTCTTCTGACAATTCTGCTTTTTTAATTAAATCTTCTACCTGTCTCTTCTCTCCCTTCCTTTGGGCATCTAATTCCTTATTTATTTGTGCCATTACATGAAATCTGTCGGCGACCACCTGAGCATTTGGCATCAACTCTCTCACTACATTTCTGTAACTTTTCCACAAATCTATACTTACTTCTTCTATTTGCTCTAATACTTCTTTACCCCATCCGAGCATTACTTCCTTAATTTCTTCTTGTTTCCTTCCTGCCAATATCGCGATTAGCTTAGACTTCTCTAAATCTATTAATACTGCACAGTAATTTCCTTTTCCTTTAATTAGAGCTATTTCATCTATCCCTAATCTCTTCAACTCGCTAGGCTGGGCTTTTAAGTATTCTTTCGATGCGTCTTTTAACATCCTTTCTATTTCTTCTGTTGTCACGACCCCTTTTTTCGCTACGCTGTGGATATCATTCTCTAACACTTCTTGGATTATTGCTCTTGCTAGCCGTTTCGTATAGGTTCTTCTTTTTTTGACCAACTCCAACTCTTCACTAAATGGCTTGAGACATTTTTCACACTTAAACTGTCGTCGGTTGATTTCTAAAAATACGAACTTCTCTCCCCAAGGTAAATCTTTGACTAGGTATCTATGATTTTGATGTAATCTATGACTTTTTTTTCCACAACGTGGACAGTTACTTTCCTTACCGATTCCTTCCACCTGTAAAATTATTCCAATCCCTTCATACTGGCGATGTGAGATTACTTTTATTCCCTCTATATTCAACAGCTCTGTTAAAAACTTTATCTCCTTTTTCGTTCTCATGGCTGTTCAATCCACCTCACCCCTCTAGCTTTTGCTTATATTTAATAATAAATGAGCTTCCTCTGTCAACCCCGGTAATGACTCTCCCAGCTATTTTCCTAGCTTCATTTGTCTTTCTTTCCTGGCGCCAGCTATTCATTTAGCATATTAACTACTGAAGAGCAAAAAAAAGAGCGATCGCACCTCAATAATATAAGGGCGATCGCTCTTTCAGCAGCTAAATCAATTTTCACTCGCCTTGGAGTAGGTGATAAGCACCTAAACCAATTGCTATACCTAATACTGCGGGAGCCGCAACAGCAGCAGCAATGGCAACGCTACCACCAACCGTAGCAGCAGCAATACCTCCGCCAACACCTCCAATTGTTGATGCAACTTGTCCTGCTATTCTTCCATTTTTTCGTGCTTCACGTTCGCGTTCAGTCAAAGTTTCATCATCTTCAAGTATCTTGCCAACTATGAACTCAGCAGCTAATCCACTGACTATACCACCCACGCCTCCAATACCAGCAGCGGCTTTACCAGCTACAGCAGGGGCTTGCTTCAGCCCTACATTGATGAGAAATTTAGATATAGGGTTGGCAGCTTGAATAGCAGCTTCAGTTGCGATTTCAATTGCAACCTTGGTTCCTGAGCTAATAGCTACTCCTTGAAATAAACCAGTAACTCCACATTCAGCTTGTTCGACTTGTTCACTCTTATATTTTCCTGTTTTGCACCAATAAGCAAAATGCTCACAATTATTGCTGAAAAGGTCATATCCTTTTTCGCCTAACCTGCCCTCTGCTCGTCTGACTACTGAATCATCTGAATAACATTTTCCATACTCCTTTACATAAATTTTGTTTCCTGATGCAAACTCATTCTTAGAAATACGACAAATTATTCCACCTTGACGCTTTCCATAATGAATAATACCAATTTAATATGAAGCTGCATAGAATAAAGCTTCAAGAATGAAAGTGTAAGAAGATAGTGAACTGATTTCT
>NZ_JAUBUB010000098.1:0-24173 GCF_036705265.1 Microcoleus sp. B4-C2 | reverse complement strand
CGTCCAAAAAGGACGGGCGGGACGCCCATCCCACAATAACAATTAAAATTGTAAGTTATTTAATTCGCGATCCTAAATGACAGACCGTTCGCAGGAAATACGGGAGAAAATGTCAGGTTATCACGCACCCTAAAATAGGTTCTGATACACAATTAATATGATATCCGTTGCAATTGCCCCCCATCTGACCACGAATTTCAAAGGTGGTACCCGCCACGTGATTTATCCGTGGAATCAATCCAAAATCGAAAATCGAAAATCACTTATTGCCCCCGCATTGATCCCTGGGGTCAATCTAAAATCGAAAATCTAAAATCTAAAATCGATTGACGGTCGAGGGGGTTTACGCTCATCTGTGAGTAATATTATAGATGGTTGGTGAACCGGCCCCTACCAAGAATTATGGTTAATTTACCGCCCATGATTTAACAGCTTATCCTAACTTTTAACTTTTAACTTTTGCGAAATCGGCAGTTCGATCGCAAATTCTGTTCCTCGGCCAACTTCTGAATGACACTCCAACTTACCGCCGTGGGTGTCTTTAACTATTTGGTAACTAATCGATAACCCCAAACCAGTGCCGGTGCCCACAGGTTTGGTAGTAAAAAATGGGTCAAACATCCTTGACTGAACTTCGGGATGGATACCGGGCCCGCTGTCAAAAATCCGCACACACACTTGATTTTCGCTGCTGACTTCAGTAACAATGCGAATCTGGTTAACTTTGCAAGTACAGTTTGCTGATGACTCTTCCACAGCGTCGATCGCATTTACCAGCAAATTCATAAATACCTGGTTTAATTGAGCCGGATAACACTCGACTTTAGGCAGGTTCCCGTAATTTTTAATAACTTGAATCTCCCGATGTTTTGGCTGTGACTGGAATCGGTGCTGCAAAATCACCAAAGTGCTCTCTATCCCTTCATGAATGTCTATTACTTTGCGATCTGTTTCGTCGAGTCTCGAAAAGTTTCTCAAAGACAGCACTATCTGCTTGATTCGGTTAGCACCTTCTTGCATTGAAGCCATTATTTTCGGGAAATCCCCAGCAATAAAATCTACCTCGACTTCTGCCAATTCTTCCTGTATTTCGGGAACTGGTTCAGGATAGTATTGCTGGTAGAGTTCAATCAATTTTACCAAATCGCGAGCATACTGTGCTGCGGGAATAATATTGCCGTATATGAAGCTGATGGGGTTATTAATTTCATGGGCTACTCCCGCTACCATTTGCCCGATACTTGACATTTTTTCGGCTTGAATGAGCTGAGATTGAGCTTTTTTTAAGTCGACCAGAGTTTGTTCTAACTGTTGCGCTTTTTCTCGTTCTCGCTGTTCGCTAAATTGCAACTCTACTTCGGCTTGTTTGCGATCGCTAATATCAATATGCGTACCCGTCATCCGCAAAGGATTTCCCGAAGCGTCGTGTTCCATCACCTTCGCTTGAGCTAAAATCCACTTCCACTCGCCGGATTTTGTCAGCATCCTAAATTCCACTTCGTAAGTAGGATTTTTGCCTTCCAGGTGAGCATTTAGCGCTGCTTTAGCCGGAGACAAATCCTCTGGATGTACCAGTTGCTCCCAGGATGCAAAACTATTTTCTACCTCCTCTACTTCATATCCCAGCATCATTTTCCACCGTGGATTAAAATAGACTTCTCCCGTGGCAAGATTCCAATCCCACAATCCCATCGCACTGCCTTCAAATGCCAAATAAAAACGTTCTTCGCTAATTTGCAAAGCTGCTTCGGCTTGTTTGCGATCGCTAATATCCATCACTGTTCCCAACAGTTTTATTACTTCCCCGGTTTCGCTAAAAACAGCTTCTCCCCTTCCTTCCACGTATATAATTTGACGGCTAGGATGCAAAAATCGGAACTCTCTTTTGTAGGCAATGCCTTGTGAGATAGTTAGGCTGACTGTTTTTTGAAATAATTCTCTGTCGTCGGGATGACACATCTTTAAAAGTTTGGCAGATGTCGGTTCAGTTGCACTTGAGTCAAGACCAAAAATGCGGAATACTTCTTCTGACCAAGTAATTTTATTGGTGACTAAATCAAATTCCCAACTGCCGATGTGGGCAATTTTCTGGGCGGCTGCTAGACTAGCTTCGCTTTGTTGAAGTTTAAGTCGCTGTTGTTTATCTTGTTCCAGAAGAGTTGCTTGAGCGATCGCAATTCCCATCTGTGCCGCCACAGCGCTCAATAATGTGATCTCCTCCTGCGTCCAGTGGCGGGGGCGATCGTACTGATGCAAGCATATCATTCCGTTGGCTTTTCCCTGGTAGGAAGTGCGGATGGATATCATCGATTTTAAGCCTATTTGACAGCACAAATCTCGGGCGTTTTCTAGCAGCGGGTCGGAAAAAACATCGTCAGAAACTACAGCTTGATCTTGGGATAATAAAAACTGAACGTGAGGATTGCCCTGTACGGGGATTTCTAAATCTAAAAGCGATTTGGATGCGGATTTTCTGTACTCAGCGACATTATTAATTCTGGGAATAGGGTGTTCTGTGTAGGTGTGAACCAAGCAGCAATCAGCATTAAAAATTCTACCTATTTGGGCAGTAGCTGTTTGAAAAACTTGATCTTGATTTAAACTGTATCGAATTTCAAGAGTAATTGTTTCTATTAAAAACCTTTGTTTGATTTGCCGTTCTAAAGCAGATAAAGCTGTTTTTAGTTCTAGTTCAGCTTGTTTGCGATCGCTAATTTCAGTAGCCGTCCCCAAAATTTTCCAAGGTTTGTCGTCTGCGGTTCTGGCAAACACGGTATCCACGCTAACAAACCACCGATATTCACCATTTTTGTGCTGAATTCGGTACTCACACTCAAAGCTTTCACCGTCTTTTGCTGCCTCAATCCTGCTGAGGTGTTCTGAGAATCCTGGCAAATCGTCAGGATGTATTAAGTTAGGAAGAAATGCTCCTGTCATCTGCTGGATTTCTTCAAAACTATAGCCAATATCGCTATATATTTCGCGGTTGATATACAGAGTTCGCTGTTCTATCAAATCGGAAACGTACAAAAGATTAGGATGTGTTTGAATTACTGCCGACAGCCAGCGTTGGCTGTCTCGGAGTTCTGCTTCGATCCGCTTGCGTTCTTCTATTTCTGCTTGCAGCCGTGCATTTTGTGCTAAAATTTGTTTATAAAGACGGCTCAGAAGCAGTTGATTTTCGACACGGCTCACCACTTCTTCTGTTTGAAATGGTTTACTAATGTAGTCTACCCCCCCCACCGAAAAAGCTTTGACTTTATCAAAAACTTCATTTAAAGAGCTAATAAAAATCACAGGAATATCTTTGGTTTGCGGACAAGCTTTTAACTTTTCGCAGACTTGATACCCATCCATACCGGGCATCATGATGTCCAGTAAAATCAAGTCTGGTGGACTCGACATAGCAAAGTTAAGAGCCAATTTGCCATCTCGTGTCGGTCGCACTTTATATCCCCGCTTAGACAAAAGCTGGGATAAAAGCCGCAAGCTTTCTGGATGGTCGTCCACCATTAAAATATTTTCTTGTAAGACAGTGTTTTCAAGTCTAACTGTTTCTAGTCTTGGATTTTTATCGTCAGTTGTATTCACAGCAAACCCTCAAACTATTCAAGTTGTATATGTGGGAATATTTTTAAAGTCATTAACCGCTTGTAGCTAACACTCTCAGATAAACCAGCACAACTATTGGCTCTCTAGCACACTCTTAAATTATCTGTCATTATATCAAAAGTAACGATCTTTTGAAAATCTTGGTAGCTCAAATTATCGGAGTCTGGTGATAAAATAGCCTAGATTCCTCAAATCACAGGCTAACCAAGCAATTTTGATTAAATAAAGGTTAAAATTTGATTCTTAGACTTTATACGACCATGTTTGGCAGCCCTTGATCGGGTGCTTTGTGTTGAGATTTTTCATTAGATATCCTCACTAAAAAGGTTAATTTAAACAAGCCGGAACATTGGTGTCAACTTAAGACTAAAAATTATTTTTTTCTGGTTCGTATCCAAGTTGTGAGTTCCCTAAATTTCCCTTATTAAGCAGCCCTAGGGCAGTGTAGGCATAATTGTCAAACAGTTGTTACCGTTACTAATTATGAGCTTAAGTTGACACCAATGGGCCCTAAAAAACTCCTACAATATCTTATATCTTATTTGCGGGATGGGGCTGATTTATGGTATCTTTGTCTCGGCTTGCAATTCTCCGCAAGCGGCGTACACGGCTTTCACGTTATACCAATTCAGAAAAATCCGAGCAATTTCTAAAGCTAGCTGGGGCTTGCCTTGGTCAATCAACCACTGTAAAAAAGGAGTCATCGTTCGCTCGTTCAGCATCCCACCTAATGATAAAACTCCCCACAGTATTTGGTGCAGAAAAGTCATTTGAATCATCATCCGTACTTCCCAACTTGGGTGTTTTTGATAAAACAAAACTCCCATTCTCCCGCGCTCAATTTCTCGGTTAATCATGCCTGGAATTTGCTCCAAACTAAAAGGTGGATGCCAGTGATAGCCGACAGCAGCCGGACATTTAAGGAGTTTTAAACCTAATTTTTTTAACCTAACTCCCAACTCTAAATCTTCCCATCCGTACAGTTGAAAGCGATTGTCAAAAAGTCCAGCAGCCAGCAGCCAGTGGCGGGCGATCGCCACATTTCCCGTAGCAAAATAAGCCGCCGAAAAATCGGTGATTTTGTAAGGTTCTGAGGTAGGATTGTCGAAATTGCAAGTATTAATCACGCTGCCGTAAGTAAAAACAGCATCAGTATCTTTGTAACCCTGTAGTAAAGCATCAGCGTGTGCTTGCAAAAAATGCTCTGTTACCACCAAATCGCTGTCAATAAAAATAATCGTATCGCCCTTAGCATCTTCAACGCCCAAATTCCGGGCAGCCGCCGGGCCCTGGTGAGATTGACAGATCGATCGCACATGAGGCAACAAGTCAGCATTTGCGGCCAACCACTCCAGCGTCCCGTCCGTCGATCCGTCGTCCACGACAATTACTTCATACTCTCTGACAATCTCACCGAACTGCTGATTTTCCAAAGCCAGTAGACATTTTGCCAAAATCGGTTTACGATTATACGTCGGAATTACAACACTAAAAAACACGATTTTTCCCCATCGCCACAGTTACCGTATCCCACGGTAGCAGATTTTCCGCAGCAACTCCTCCGGTAAATAGCCAAGTTTATCAAAAAAAGAATATATAAATCTGTACTATTTCTGACAAGAATCGATCTCAATTAGGTGCATAATGAAAAGTCGGTTAAATATCACATCTTGCACCATTCTCCAGAACAGGCAAGATGCCTGTTCCACAAAAATGATATTTTTTTGTGGGGTGGGCATCTTGCCCGCCCTGAAAAGCTTAGTGACAAGGGTGCAAGATGTCAGTTAAATTCAGGATGTAAAGAGCAATGAGTCGCGCTAAAAAAGTTGTCCTAGCATATTCCGGCGGAGTCGATACCTCCGTCTGTATTCCTTACCTCAAAAACGAGTGGGGTGTTGAAGAAGTAATTACTCTGGCCGCGGATTTGGGACAGGGAGACGAATTAGAACCGATCCGCAAAAAAGCTTTAGCATCCGGTGCTTCGGAATCTTTAGTTATTGATGCTACGGAAGAATTTGTCAAAGACTATGCGTTTCCAGCGATTCAAGCTAACGCACTTTACGAAAACCGTTATCCCCTTTCGACTGCCCTGGCTCGCCCGCTGATTGCTAAATTGTTAGTAGAAGCGGCGGAAAAATACGGTGCAGATGCGATCGCCCACGGTTGTACAGGTAAAGGAAACGATCAAGTGCGGTTCGATGTGTCGATCGGCGCACTCAACCCCAAGATTAAAATCTTAGCACCAGCGCGGGAGTGGAAAATGAGCCGCGAAGAAACGATCGCATACGGCGAAAGATGTGGCATTCCGTCGCCCGTGAAAAAGTCTTCGCCTTACAGTATCGATCGCAACTTATTGGGAATGGCAATTGAAGCCGGAATCCTCGAAGATCCTTGGGCGGAACCGCCGGAAGAGGTGTATTTGATGACAAAGGCGATCGAGCAAACTCCCGACACACCCGAATACATAGAAATCGGTTTCGATTGCGGAAATCCTGTCACTTTAAACGGCAAAAATTTATCACCAGTCGCCTTAATTTCCCAACTCAACGAAATAGTTGGAAACCACGGAGTCGGCCGGATTGACATGATTGAAAACCGCCTCGTCGGGATTAAATCGCGGGAAATTTACGAAACACCAGCGATTTTAGTTTTGATGCACGCGCACCGAGACTTAGAAAGTTTGACGCTGACAGCAGATGTGACGCGGTACAAGCGAGGCATCGAAGAAACCTACAGCCAAATGATTTATAACGGTCTTTGGTACAATCCTTTGAAAACCGCTTTAGACGCATTTATTCAGGACACGCAAAAGCGAGTAACTGGAACCGTGCGGCTCAAACTGTTCAAAGGAAATGCAACTATTGTCGGCCGCAAATCTGACAATTCTCTGTACAGTTTCGACTTAGCAACCTACGGCGCAGAGGACGAATTCGATCACAAAGCTGCCGAAGGATTTGTCTATGTTTGGGGACTACCAACCCGCATTTGGTCGGAGAAAAATAGAGGTTACAAATAGGATGGAATTAGGGTTAAAAACCTGATGTTAAACCAATACGGCTCAGTTAAGCTCGATCCCCCCTAGCCAAGGGCGGACACGGGGAGTAGGGGTCGCACCGCCCCTACAAGGGGAGTAGGGGGTGGGACAAGAAATTACTCTTGCGTCCCCCAACAATCAGGGGGATTTAGGGGGATATCGCCCGGAATAAATAGTTTTAACTGAGCCTTATTGGATGTTAACCAGCCGATTCGTGGAATTAGAGTAGGGTGTGCACAGCGCACCTTATTTGCCGCAATCGCCCAACCTGTGCCAATTACCTAAGTTATGAGTTAGTAAGATACAGTAATAATGGGTAATTGGTAATTGGTTGTTTTCCTAATAATTTATTAAACGGTCTACAGACCAATTTAGCTTTGAGGCAGGGGTTTAAACCCCTGCCCGATTCCGGCAGGATTGCTGGGTCAATGTCAAACAGCCGATCGCTAAGGAATGAGAATTAAATAACTTCCACAAGATTGTGGGATGGGCGTCCCGCCCGTCCAAAAAGGACGGGCGGGACGCCCATCCCACAATAACAATTAAATGGGCGGGACGCCCATCCCACAATAACAATTAAATGGGCGGGACGCCCATCCCACAATAACAATTAAAATTGTAAGTTATTTAATTCGCGATCGCTAAGATTTCTGTTTTTCCACACTTCCCAAATCCAACTTAGCGCGCAACTCTTCCTTAATCCGATTTAAAATAGAATCCTCATCCAAAGAAGACAAAATCTTGCTCACAACAGCCTTTGGCCCATCATCTCCCCAAGAAGCACCATTAGCCAAATAAGCCTTAGTAACTTGACCGATACCATAGGAAGAAACCCCCGCGATCGCAGCTTGCGTCACCGCCACAGACAAATAAGGCCCTAAAGCCAAACCCCCCGTCGCTGGCGTCGCCAAACCCAACAATCCTTTCAACGAGCTCAAACCAAAATTAGCCAACAATTCGCCCGCAGTAATTCCCCCCATACTAATCGCAATCTTTTGCAGCAATTCCACCGCGCCCGCTTCCGTCATCGCAATGCCGTAAACTTTAGATAAAGTTAATATCATCACCACATCAATTACCGCACCGCTAAGAATATCAACTACAGTAATTGGATTAAGTGCGATCGCCACCGCTTTAGTCATTACCCCGTTCCAGATAATTCGATTAGCCGCGTCATCTCGAATTTCCATTTTTCGCTGCACCAACTGCTCGTTAATATCCCCCGCACACAGCATGGTATTCAGCGCGACCAAAGATTTGCCTTCCCGGTCTAAAACCTCCAAAATCTTTAATTTTAAATCTTGCACTTGTGGCAAACTGCGAGTCATTTGCACCCCCATACTTCCGTCGGGACGGCGCACCGCCCTCGCCGTCAAAGGCGAAGCCGCCGCCATCACAATTTCATCGGGAGACAACAATTCTCTCACGCGATCGTCTCGAATTTTATGATAAATTGCCAGCCTGTCTGCATCAGGATACTGGTCAATTTTATTAAACACTAATAACATCGGTTTTCCGGCTTCCCGCAACTGCGAAAGTGCTGCGTATTCCACCTTTGTAATGTCGCCAGCAACTACAAACAAAATCAAATCTGCTTGTTGAGCAACGCGGCGCGCCAACATTTCGCGAGTTTCGCCGTCAACTTCATCTATTCCCGGAGTGTCGATTAATTCCACTTGCGACAAACGGTAAATAACTGGCGAAAGTCTATCGGGCAACTTCTCATCAATTCCCTCTCCGACATCCCACTGGCCGATAGTCGTGGTGCGAGTCACCCCGTGAGTCGGGCCAGTTTCAAACACATTTTGACCTAGCAGCGCGTTCAAAACCGAAGATTTTCCCCTTCCCACCATCCCAAACACAGCGATTTGGACGCAAGCGCGCTCTAGCTTGTCGAGCATTTTCTCCAACCCGCCAATTTCTGGTTCCAGTCCAGTTCGCTCTTGAAGTGTCAAGTCGAGATTTTCTACTATATCTCGCAGAGCATCTTTAGCGTGGCGCAGGTTGAGTTCTGCCTGAATGTCTGCGAAGCTTAAAATTGTGTCATCTAATTCGCGATCGACATTTGAAAAATCCGAGGCTTCAGTCATTGTTCCCTTATTTTATAGTTCTGTTTTGTTTAAAGTTTCAGCCAATACAATGCTATTCTAGCTTTCTCTGTCTGCTTTGTACATTCTCTCGGATTTATCCAACTCTAACTCTCGGATTTACTCAAGCCTGACTCTCGGATTTACTCAAGCCTGACTCAGCCAAAAGTTCTCGCATTCACCCGCAAGCCCGCCGGGGATTTAAATCCCCGTCTTATAGCAAAAGTCGGTTAAAACCGACTGCCAACCTAAATTAGATTGTGATAAATTTCAGTCCTCTTTGAGAGGACTTTCGCTATGAGACAGGGGTTTTTAACCCCTGTCGGACAGTGCGACAGACCAATAAGCCGATTTACCCAATTTCAACTCATTTACAACAATGATTAACCGCCTCCAAAGAATAGCCAGTTATCCATTTCCTTTACGTGTAATAATTTTCCTATTAATCTTGCTAGCAATTTGGCTGCCGCTAGCAGCACCAATTTATCTCTTAGTTAAAGATAGTAACCTAGCAACTATTCTGACAATGGGATTGTTGTTTACTGAGTTTCTGTTCCTAGTGCCTCGCTGGGGAAAACAGGTTTACGGACAAACCCAATTACTCAAAAGTTATGGTTTAATCAATACGCGAAAAAACGGTTTGGAGCTTTTAATCGGATTGGCGATCGGGCTTTTGCTCACTTTCAGCTTATTTGCGGTGCAAGGGCTGTTCGGCTTAGTCGCGTGGCAAAATTCTGATAATTTGCCGAGAATCATCGCAGAAGGGCTGTTAAGCGCCCTTGGAGTCGGTTTTGCGGAGGAGTTGGTATTCCGAGGTTGGTTGCTGGACGAGTTGCAGCGGGATTACAATTATAAAATATCTCTGTGGGCGAATAGCCTGGTGTTTGCCCTATCTCATTTTATCAAACCTGTCGCGGCAATGCTGCAGAGTTGGCCGCAGTTTCCGGGTTTGTTGTTGCTGGGTTTGATTCTGGTTTGGGGAAAAAGATCGCGCCAAAATCGCCTCGGTTTGTCGATCGGGCTTCATGCAGGTTTAGTCTGGGGATATTACATGATTAACATCGGGCAGTTAGTGCGATATTCGGGATCTGTCCCCGATTGGGTGACAGGAGTTAACGGCAATCCGCTAGCTGGGGCGATCGGGCTGTTGTTTTTGAGTGTCTTGGCCTTGGGAATGCGAAAAATGTCCGAACATTCCAAAGGTTTGTAGTAAGGACGAAGAGTCCTTATTTCAGACTACTTTGAGGACTAAACTCCTCACTACCAAACAACTTATTACGAAATTGATAAACTTATGAAATTCAGCATCTTTGCCATTGCCACACTGTTAACTTATCCAGGTTTATTTGCTCCAGCAAAGGCACAAAATACCGCACAAATAAAGCAAAATAATTCTTTAGTTCAAGTCCAGCCAACCCGCGAACAAATCCTCAATGCTTGCGTGCAAAATCGCGCGGAAACTCTGCCAAATCCTTTTACCGATATACCTTCCAATCACTGGGCTTACAAAGCTGTTTTGACGATGTATTATTGCGGGGCTTACCGAGAAGGGATGAACCCTGCTTTAATTAAAGAATCACTGGAATCGGGACCTCCTACTAGAGAAAGTTTGCCTTCCCGATCGCCCTTTCCCAATTTCCCATTACAGCCATTTCCCGTGATTAATTAAAGAATTACTGGAATCGGGATATCTTACGAGAGGAAGTTTTTATTCCCGATTGCCTTGTCCCAATTTCCCATTACCAAGATTTTAAAACTCAGCCCGAACCGTAAACGAATAATCGCCACCAGGTTCAAGCTGATAATCCCATTTTTCCAGAAAGCGGTGCAGCGGTTCCTGAATCAATGCCCTACCCTGAGAAGGCTCAAGTATCAGTGTTTTTTCTGCCGTGAAACGCCACTGAAACTGCCACTCAAAATTGCCGGCAGTCACTTCACCCTCAATCGTGCCTTTTTGCCAAGATTGGCCAGTAACCCGGACATATGCAGTTGTTTCAGGCAAACGTCTCGAACTCACCTTTTTGTTTCCGCGTTTGTTTCTGCAATTGTGCGACTATTGTAAAGGCTCATGGCTTTTTCTACTCCTTGGTGCAGACTTAGTTCCACAGCTTCTACAACCAGTTTAAGCACTTTCTCTACTAACTGACTTTCCTCTGAGGAAAATTTTCCTAAGACGAAGGAAATCGTATCTTTCTCATTTTTAGCAGCATCGTTTTGAGGTTTGCCGATGCCAATCCGCAAGCGGGGAAATTTGTCTGTGCCCAAATGAGAAATTGTCGATTTCATCCCGTTGTGTCCGCCGGCCGAACCGGCAAGCCGCATTCTCAATTTCCCGATCGGCAAATCCATATCATCGTATACTACTAACACAGACTCCGCAGGTATTTTGTACCAATCCGTCGCCGCCCGAATCGCTTGACCCGACAGATTCATGTAAGTTAGAGGTTTCAGCAAGCGGATTTTCTGTCCCCGCGGCCGATTTCCCTCGCCAAATATGCCTTGAAATTTGCGATTTTCCGACAGGGAAATCTGCCAAGATTTAGCCAAGGCATCGACAGCATTAAAGCCGATGTTGTGTCGGGTGCGATCGTATTTAGGTTCGGGATTTCCCAACCCAACTATTAGCTGGGGAATCACTAACTCCGCTGGTGTTTCCGACTTCTGGGTGTTGTTCATTTAAATGTCTGTGCTATCTTCCTTGGGAGTAGCCGCCGTGAGTTTTTCAGTTGCCGGTTTGCTGCTAGTTGCTACTGCTTCTTCTAACTGCTTAGCTTCCCGCGTGAATTCCGACTCAAAATCCCGCGAAGCGTCTTGAAATCCCCGAATTGCTTTCCCCATACTTCGGCCGATTTCGGGTAATTTTTTCGGGCCAAATACCAATAGGGCGATCGTAAAAATAACTGCCATTTCGGGCAAACCAATGCCAAAAATATTCATAGTTTTTCTCCTGCAATTTGTTTAGTTACTTCTTGTTTATTTATGGCAAAAGTAATCGGAAAGGGTAAGGAAAAACGGGAAAACTTAGCTTTTACCCTTTCTCCTCAACCCTCAGCTTTTACTTTTAGCCTTACTGTTTTGCGATCAATTTTTAGCGGCCGAGACTCGACCAATCCATATCCACACTCTCCAGAATCAGAGAAGAGTTGTAGATTTGCAAAATAATCAACAAGAACACGAAAAACAGTCCAATGAACACGCTCATCAACAGCGTGGTTCCCCAGCCGGGGGCTACCTTGCCGTATTCCGAGTTAAGGGGTTTGAGTATATCTCCTAACCAAGTCCGTTGTGCCATAAGTCACCTGCAATGAATCTCTACAGAAAAGTTTGACATATTTCTACCGCTAATTGCGATCGCAATTTCTCAGAAATGCCACCGGGGGACTCGCAAAACGGGGAGTGGGGGCTGGCTGCCATACCGTACAGCGCCTAAAATCACGAGACTTTCAGACGGATTGTTATTTTTTGTAATATTATAGAGTGGAGCACTCATAATCGATCAAAAATATGGAACCTGCAGCAGTTCTTGGCATTTCACTGGGCGTGTGTCTGGTGGCTATCACCGGTTTCTCGATCTACACGGCTTTCGGCCCTCCCGCTAAGGAATTGAGAGATCCTTTTGAAGAACACGAAGACTAAAGAAGAAGGAAGGCACAACACGGATTCGGACACGGATACACGGATGAATTTAAGTGTGTTTCCAGATATCTCCTATTCTCGGTCTCTCCCTCTCTCCCTGGTAGATATTCTTCTAGGGGCGGGAAGGGAGTGATGCTGTGAGGCGATCGCCGGTCGCCTACTCGTCAATGGTATATTTTTCATAAATACAGTAAATCTCTATTCCATTTAAGCTAAAAATTATCAAGTTTCAGGGCAAAGCATAATGGGCAATACCTTTGGGCATTTATTTCGGATATCGACATTTGGGGAATCTCACGGCGGCGGTGTCGGAGTAGTAATTGACGGTTGCCCGCCCCTGGTGTCGATCGACGCATCGGAAATTCAAGCAGAACTCGATCGCCGCCGCCCCGGCCAAAGCAAAATTACTACGCCCCGCAAAGAAGCAGATACCTGCGAAATTCTGTCGGGGGTGTTTGAAGGCAAAACTTTGGGAACGCCGATCGCAATTTTAGTCCGCAATCAAGACACTCGCCCCCAAGATTACGGCGAAATGGCGACAACTTACCGCCCTTCTCACGCTGATGCTACCTACGATGCTAAGTACGGAATTCGTAACTGGCAAGGCGGAGGTCGCAGTTCGGCGAGAGAGACAATTGGTAGAGTAGCAGCAGGGGCGATCGCCAAAAAAATTCTCCAACAAGCAGCAGGAGTCGAAATAGTCGGCTACGTCAAACGCATCAAAGACTTAGAATGTGTCGCCGACCCGGATACTGTTACCTTAGAACAAGTAGAAAGCAACATCGTCCGCTGTCCAGATGCCGAATGTGCCGAAAGAATGATTGAACTGATCGAAAAAGTTCGCGACAGTGGAGATTCGATCGGCGGTGTAGTCGAATGCGTCGCCCGCAATGTCCCCAAAGGCCTGGGAATGCCCGTATTCGACAAACTCGAAGCTGACTTGGCAAAAGCCATCATGTCCTTGCCCGCCAGCAAAGGCTTTGAAATTGGTTCCGGGTTTGCCGGGACTCTGCTCAAGGGCAGCGAACATAATGATGAATACTATACTGATGATAAGGGTGTAATTCGTACAGTGACGAATCGCTCTGGCGGAATTCAGGGTGGCATTGCTAACGGCGAAAATATAATTTTGCGGGCGGCATTCAAGCCGACTGCGACAATTCGCCAGCAGCAGCGCACAGTTACCCGAGAAGGCGAAGAAACGCTGCTGGCTGCCAAGGGACGGCATGACCCTTGTGTTTTGCCAAGAGCTGTGCCAATGGTGGAAGCAATGGTAGCTTTAGTGTTGTGCGACCATCTGCTGCGCCATCACGGACAATGTGGAACCTTAAAGCCTGAATTTTAAAATGGAAATCAGCTTGTCCTCAGTAGCGGCAAATCCCCTTGATTGCCCTCAACCCTCCGAATCAATAAAAGGTATAGATGATTTTGTAGTACAGTTTTGGGGCGTGCGGGGCAGTGTTCCGACACCCGGACAGGAAACTGTTCGCTACGGCGGCAATACTTCTTGTTTGGAAATGCGAGTCGCTGGCAAACGCTTGATTTTTGACGGCGGAACAGGCTTGCGGATGCTGGGAGACCAGTTGGTGCAAGAAATGCCTGTGCAAGCTTATATGTTTTTTACTCACTATCACTGGGATCACATTCAAGGTTTCCCGCTGTTCGCCCCAGCTTTCATCCGCGGCAATAGCTTTGATATTTACGGGGCGACTCCGCCGGATGGAGATTGCATGAAAAGGCACTTCGTTGAACGGGTGCTCCACTCGAATTCGCCGGTGCCGCTGATGGGTTTGCAGGCAGATTTGAATTTCTACGAACTCAATCACAACCAGACGATGATGCTGGATGATATTGAGATTAGGACGGGTTCTCTGAATCACCCGAATACTGCTATGGGATATCGGGTGACTTGGCAGGGACGATCTGTGGTTTATTGTTCGGATACTGAGCATTTTCCCGATCGGCTAGATGAGAATGTCTACAATTTAGCCCTCGACGCTGATGTGCTGATTTACGATGCGATGTACACAGATGAGGAATATCACAACCCCAAGTCTCCGAAGGTGGGTTGGGGACACTCGACTTGGCAGGAAGCCGTGAGAATGGCCAAGGAAGCCCGCGTGAAACGAGTGGTGATTTTTCACCATGATCCGGCTCACACTGACGATTTTCTCGATCGCATCGCTGAAGACGTGCAAATTGCTTTTCCGAAGGCTGTCATGGCCCGCGAGGGTCTTATTTTGCCGATCGGCTTCTGAACATTCGCCCTTGCCAGAGCGATCGAACCATCAACCGATCGAACCATAATTGTTATGTGAATATGTGGATCTGGGGCGAAACCAGCTCCACAATTTTTTTGAATACGCAGCAAACTCTTAACTGCATGGTATAATTCTTGCTTGTTAAGTTTTTAGGCAGATTATTTAAGGTTTTTTTTATTCTTCAACCGCGTCCGCAAGACGCCAAGACGTAAGATAATTGGAGGATTGCCAAGGGTGAAAAGGAGACAGTTTTGAATGTCAACAAACACGGGGAGGCGAGGCTCTCGCACGCCTGAGTGCTAGTCTGAGGCCAGTAGACTTCCAGAAGCCTTGTTACAGATTAATTATTAAGGACAAAAACTGAAGTTATAGCTCGGATCAAATAAAAGCGCGATCGGTTTTTTGGGCTCATGAATATTGACAACTCTCAAAAGCTAATAGCTTTTAGGTACAAACTGAGAAAATTTTCAGCAGTCAATTTGACTAACCAGAAAGAAACGATCGCTCTGGCGTTTGGCAGTAGCTGCGGCAAGCGAATGTTATGACTTGACTATCAAAATGGGAAATTTACGTTTTAGATCTTCAGCACATCAATACAGATGGATTGCCCTAGGCAGTTTTGCTGTAATTATGGGTATTTCAGGCGCCCTGGCCTACCGCCTCGCCCCGCCCCCCGGATTCATGGCTCAAGGCACTCTCAGTTCTAATAATCCGCCAGTCAAATTTTCGACCACGGGCACGACAATTCTCAAGCAGGGAGAGCAACTCACCCCGGAGGTTCTCCTAGCAGATAATGTTGTCAAAGCAGTGGCAGATGCAGTTAAGCTGTCGCCCCAGCAAGTTCGACAAAATGCTATTGTCAAAATTTCTAAGCCGGAACAACCCCTAGAAATTGTGGTTGGGTATCGCTCGCTAGATCAGGAGCAAGCAATCAAAACGGCGGATATGTTGATGAAGGGCATGGTTGAAAAAAGCCGCCTGATTAACAGATATCGGTGGCAATCAGTCAATCAGTCGCTCAACCAACGCTTGGCACAAGTCACTCAAGACCTGAAACAAGCTCAGCAAAAACTCGACCAATACGAAAGAGAGCGCGCTCGCCTGTTGCAGCAAATGAAGCTTCAGCAAGACTTTTACAATAAAACTCAGCTTGCAATGGCGGATACGCAAGCGTCGGAAAAAGAAATGGTTAGCAGTTTGGCCGCCGCTACAGTGCCGCAAATTGTGGCGACGCCTACGAGCGATCCGACAGTGCCTCTGATTTTGGGAATTGGCTTGCTGTTAGCGATTTTGGTCAGCCGCGGTTTGATTCCTTCGGTGGCGGATTGGAGGTACAAAGCAGCTTTTCAGCGAGAAGAGAGCGAAAGGCTCCAAAGTGCTTTGTACCGATTGATCAAAGAAGGCCGGGGCGAAATCACTCTGGTGCGGTTTGCGATGGAAACGCGGCTGTCGCCGGATGTCGCTCAGCGTTTTTTGAACCAACAAGCTGAAGTTTTTAATGCCAATTGCGAAATTAAAGACGACGGCAGCATCTTGTATCACTTCCACATTTAAAGGGCTGGGGGCGATCGCGCTTCCCAGAAAAATTTAGCCGATCGAGTCATCACTGCTCGATCGGCTTGTTTTTTTCTTAATCTGATATCTTGCACCATTGTCAGCAACAGGCAAGATGCCTGTTCCACAAGAAAATTTATATGTTGTGGAACAGGCCGAAAAGCCTGTTCATAAAAGACTAATTGAGAATGGTGCAACATCTGAGTTAATAGGATTATATCAGGTTCGGTCGATCGACTATCCCCCTCTAGGTAGGCGCGGGTTTACCGGATCTATAACTTATACTACTACTACAGATTTTGGTGAACCCGCCGACGCGAGCTGGCGTTGCGGTGATTTTACGTGACATAATATTAGGCTCAACCCGGTTTCTTAGCTTGTAGGATGCCCCGGAGCTAAAAATTGCTCGATCGACAGAGGTGTTGAATAACGTAGAACACCCGAAGATTGTGCCAGTGCGTCCCAGACTGGCTAAAAAATATTTTTTTTGTGTTCCGCTTGCTTTTTTCTTAAATATATGTACACTTATAAAAACTAAGTAAATCTACGGTTGCTTTTTACCGGACTTACCGGATTAAGGGTACTTTATCCTTAAATATTTCTTAAGGTAGAGCTCAACTCAGTAGAAATGCTGTAGTATAGAACAATAAGCGATTCAGGGATGTTATGTAGTTTCACATCAGAAACTCGATCGGGCAAAAGCCTAGAATCAAACTCCCCGACTGAAAGGGTACATTTTCATATTGAACTTTTGTAATCACCTAGAGGCTAAATCATGATTTTGGGAATAATTGGTTCTTCTTTCCTAGCTTACTTTTTGCTAATGTCGGTAGCTAATTACGGCGACACTGGAATGTAGATTAGTTAAGGCACTTATGCACGGAGACATAAGGCAGCAAGCAAAAAAAGCTGTTTGACAACTTCTTGACAAGTTCGATTAAGTCTCAGCTTCAGCCAACTCTGTCGTGTCACAGTAGTGTCTGATCAAACAAAAAAATGGATGAAGGAGTCGTTAAGTACCGTTGTGATTGGGAAGAGGCAGGCCCTGTAGCTGCCACCAACATAACAGATTTGATGGACTGGCGCGATCGGCTCCACTCTTGGGGATTAATTGGCGTCTACGAAAATGGCATAGGGTTTGGCAACGTCAGTGTCAGACTCGGTAATTCTTGCCAATTCGTGATTTCGGGAACCCAGACTGCACACTTGAGGAATCTGGGACCAGAATCATACTGTACTGTTACCGAATTTAACTTAGAAAAAAATTTCATCGGCTGCCGGGGCCCCGTACAAGCTTCGTCGGAGTCCCTAACTCACGCGGCCCTGTACCTTCAGAGAGAGGAGGTGGGCGGGATAATTCATGTCCACAATCCTAAGCTATGGCAGCAACTGCTGTTTAAGATTCCTACTACTAGAAAAGAAATACCTTACGGCACTCCCCAGATGGCCTTAGAAATGTTTAGACTTTTTGAGGAGGAGAATTTGGCCGATCGCAAAATTCTGGCCATGGCCGGTCACGAGGACGGCATTATCTGTTTTGGCAGCACCTTGGACGAAGCTGGCAAAGTGCTTTCTGCTGTAATTGGTTACACCTGAGCTCTTGCACTATTCTCAGAAAAAGTTCAGAAACCTGGTTTATTGACAAAAAACCTAGGATTTTACCTGTGTATATGGCAAGAAACTAAGGTGATGACGTGGATGCCTGATTTGAGTTAGACTGAGCTTTACCCTTGACATTGGGCCGCTGGCTCGATTTAGCCTCATAGGTTCAAAACTTTTGAAGTGCCTCTTGCCTCTGCGGTAAGGGGGAGATATTTTTAAAGAGAAACAGATTATATAACAAAAGCTGAGAGTCATCGTGAATCAAACTAAACTTGTAAGCTCAAAAGAATTGCAATCAGAGGTATCTCGTCTCACCGAAGAGCTGCAAATGCGCGACCAATTGGTGCAGCAGTTGTCTCAAGAACTTTTCCGGCTGGTGAAGGGCAATTCTAATTTTGTGCCCGCGCCGGAAGTTTCCGATCGCCACCAAGCTCAAATGCAGGCAATGCGGGAACAACTCCAAGCTGTTGAAGAACAGGTGGGTTTTTATCAGGAACAAATCGCCGAACGGGATGCTGAGGTTTACCAACTGCGGCAGTCGGTGCAAGAATTGACGGATCGTTCTCGGATGCTAGAACAGGTAGTGCAGGAATTGCCGGGGGTTTACCGCCAGAAGTTTGCCGAGCGGCTCGATCCGATTAAGGAAAAGTTGGAGCAATTGCAAAAGGAAAACCGCCAGTTGCACACTGAATTGCAAAGCGTAACTTACCGTCTCGCTGTGCGGAGTCGCAAGGCTAAGGGCCTGGATCTGCCCAGCGTCGATGAAACGGACGATCGGGGAATTCAAATGCCGAGCTTTGGCAATGTCTAAGGTTTTGATTGTGGCGGGTGGTGAGAAAGATTCGGCCGCAAGTCTCTCCGCGGCGATCGCTCAATCTGATCCTTTAACTGAAGTCAATATCTGTGGGGTTTCTGAACTCGATTCTGGCGAGATCGCTCCGGGTGGGGCGATCGTTTGTCCTTTGACCCTGGATGTACCAGAAAATCTGGTTTTTCCGGCTCAAGATGTGTTTCGATTTTGTGGCAATGTTTCCGCAGCGCGCGATCGAGTGTCCCAGGAGTTGCTTTTTCCCGTCGGTGGTGGCAATTTTTGGCTGCCTGTGGTGTTGACGGCAAAGGGCCCACTGTATGCTGAGGCGATCGGTGGGGAACCTTCTAAGCAGTCGGGCGAGTTGAGTTACTCTCAACCGGTGCATTTGTCGGATGTTTGGCGACAGCAGTTGTATGAGTTGGCTTACCGCTTGCTGAATCTTTTAAATGCGCCTCCGGCGACTTATTTGATGCAGTTCGGGTTTGTAGGGGAAAGGATTTGTTTCGATCGACTTTGGCCTTTTCCGGCTGCACCTGCGATCGCTTCTGTCGGCGTTCAAGTGCCGGATTTATTTCTTTGTCATTGGTATTGCTTGACAAATAAGCCTATTTATGATATACAAATTAGCTCTGCGGTTGCTTGAAGTCTATGGGAAACTTGAGATTTGAGCTCGGCAGATCATTTTAATCAAGCAACTAAAGCCGGAGTTTCAGTGGAGATAACTTGCTCGAAACTGTCGAAGATTTCAAAGAGTTGGTCGAGTTGAGTAATTTCAAATATTAGCCTGACTGTTGCTGAGAGGTTGCAGATGACGAGGCGGCATCCCCGGTGGCGGGCGGCGTTGAGTCCCCCGACTAAGGCGCAGATCCCCGAACTGTCGATGAAATCTACGGCGGCCATGTCTATTACCCAGAGTTTGTGGCGATCGGGCACAATCTCGGCTAGCTGTTGCTGGAGGAGGCTGCCGGCTTGGGAGTCGAGGCAGTTGTGAGGTTGAAGGACGATGGGTGGGTTGAAGTTGGGAGATTCCATAGCAGTTATCCTACGATCGTAAAGTATGAATAAGTTAGTTTAGTTGCTGACTCTCTTGAGAGACTCAGGGAATTTCAGCGTATGTTTTAGGATTGGCGATCGCCCTTGTGGGAATCGGTGGGGAGAGCCGTTGTGATAAATTTAGGAGGAAAACTGGCTGGCGATCGCGCGGAACGCAACTACAACAATTCTCTACTTATCTAGTATGCCTGAAAGGCTAATGTTTAGTTGGATCAGCGATCGCGACAACAGTGTGTTTTTCATCACAGCGAAAGATTGCACTATTGGCTGAATCGAGCCAATATATAAATGTATTGAGCTTTGCAAAAGTTTACGAAGGCAGTATCGAATGTCTTTTGAGTTTTTATCGTTAGAGACTATTCAGCAGTTTGCGCGTGATTACGGCTACTGGGCAGTATTTCTGGGAATTTTGCTGGAAAATCTGGGAGTTCCTCTTCCAGGCGAGACAATTACGATTGCTGGCGGGTTTTTAGCTGGCAGTGGGGAACTGAATTACTGGTTTGTGCTCGGCAGTGCGATCGCTGGTGCTACATTGGGGGGAAATTTTGGTTATGCGATCGGCAGGTACGGCGGCTGGCCACTGCTGCTGAAGCTGGGACAATTTTTCCGCTTTCGAGAAGAACAACTGTTTGACTTAAAAGAACAGTTTAGCAAAAATGCAGCTAAAGCCGTATTTTTGGGCCGTTTCATCGCACTGCTGCGAATTTTTGCTAGCCCCCTAGCAGGTATTGCAGAAATGCCTTTTTGGAAATTTTCGCTGTTCAATGTTCTGGGTGCTGCAAGCTGGGCATCGGTAATGGTGAGTTTATCCTACTTCTTGGGACAAGTTGTGTCTTTAGAGAAATTGGTAGCTTGGGCTGCTCAATTTGCGGTATTTGCTTTGCTGTTAGCAGTTGCTTGGATTGCAATTCCTATTTGGTTGGAGGCGCGGACTTTGGACAAGACTAAGTAAGATTGGTGGTTAGACTTTTTGCAAGAGTTCGGGATTTTCTGTTTTTAACCGCAGATAAAAGCAGATGCAATGTATTTTTGCAATAAGTCTATCTAATCATTCGTAGGTTGGGTTAAGCGAAGCGAAACCCAACTATCTAGCGAAACCCAACTTTCTGGGAACCTCAAGTTGGGTTTCGTTCCTCAACCCAACCTACAACTTTTTTCCTTTTAGTCAGTTCGCTAACATAGATTTATAATAGTAAAAATTAATTATATAATAGATAAGAACTATGGGATACACTACAATATTTGACGGAACATTTCATTTAAATAAACGGTTATTAGACAGCGAAGCTATTTAGTTATTAGAGTTTTCTCGAACTCGACGGATGAAGAGAAATTCGGCGATTTTGCAAAGTATTCCAGATCCGGCGAGAACAGCGGTGGGTTTGCCTGTGGGCGAAGAAGGCTGCTATTTTGTCAATGAAAAATGGGATGAAGACTCCGAAATTTCTGTTGTTAATTACAACCGCCCGCCGAAGACTCAGCCCGGATTGTGGTGTAACTGGATTCCTACGGCTGACGGCGGAGGGATTAAATGGAGCGGCGTAGAAAAGTTTTATGATTATGTCGAATGGTTGCAGTATCTGATCGACAATTTTCTCAAACCTTGGGGTTATGTTTTAAATGGCGAAGTGAATTGGCAGGGGGAAAGAGAAGAAGATATAGGTATAATTGTAGTTGCCAGCAATCTGATTATTTTGCCAGAAGGTGCACAGGAATTGTTGAGGTATGCGGTGTCGCCGGTATCGGTGCCAAAGTTTGTTTGGGATTGTTTGAAGGCGGTGCAAGCGGCGGGAGTTAGCCTGACAATTTGGTATGAGGTAGTCGATCGAGCTGTGGAGTTGGGACATGGGGAAGCAGCGCTCTGGATTAAGCCTAATATTGAGAAGTATTTTGATGGTATGGAGCGGGGTTTTGAGTTTGAGGGGAATCTAATTGAGACGAAAGATTTGGGATTGTGAGCGGTAGTTTCGATTTGACTTACGCATGGTGGCTCAGAAACCGGGTTTTTTACGAAAATACTTCGCGACAGCCCGCAGATTCGGGAAAAAACCCGGTTTCTGCGATCGGAGTGCGTAATGCCTGTTGATACTAAGTCAATTGCGGATATGCTATTGATTTTGAGGCAAGTTTCACCGCAGCACGTCTGAATAACCAGAAGGACATTGTAGGTCGGGAGAATTAGTAGATATCGGTGTTCCTGGAAGCTCTTTTGATGGTTGATTGCTTTCGCAAAGTCTAGCTTGCGTAGATGTAGATTCGTCATTAGGGCTTTTAATTAAAGAAACTATACCTGTATAGTTTTTCAATCCATCTCTCTTGGCTAAACCGATTGCTTGCACCCAACGATTATCATTACTCAAGACAATGCTATACGAATAATTTTCTGTTTCTGACTTAATACCTATTCCCAATTTTTCTATACTAGATGAGAAAGTGGCATACTCAGCGTAAAAAGCTTGTTGTGCTCTATTCATTGAACTAACATACTGTTTGGCTTCTGACTGTCTCGCCTTGTTTTGTTGATTTTGGAGATTAACTACTTGAACATTAGCGGGCAGTGTCGTTTGCTCAGATATTTTTTGAAAAATCCTTGCATTGGAACTAAAAGATGTGGGTCGAGATTCTCCAAGATTATCTAATTCTAAACGCAACTGACCATCTGCCGTTAAATCAAAAATTGTCCTCGCGGTAATTTTACCTCCTACTAATATATCCAGGTCTTTTTGTTGAGGATTTACGTTAGTCTGATACTCCATTTCGGTAGCTGAAGTAGGCGTATCCAAAATAAATAACTTCCCTTCCTGCGTAAAGATTAATGTTACAGACTGACCAGAAATTTGCCCTTGCCATTGACCTATCAATTGTTTAGCAACAGAAATCTCAGGAGTTCCAGTAGCTAAAGAGGTTGACGTTGACGTTGACGTTAAAATTGAAGAAGTTTTAGGATTTAGTAAATTATATAATCCAAAGCCTGCTAAGGCTAACACTAAAGTCGAACTAGCACCAATTAAAGCCCATTTCCAAGGCGCAAGATTAGAGTTGTTTTGAGGATTAGTCATAGTAATTAGTTTGTGGTAGCTACAGCATAAACTGCCGATTAAATAGAAATTCAAGAATTAACTAAGGAGCCGACATAGTAAGAATGTAATCTGTTTCTCTTGCCTTGAACCCAATCACAACAATATAGTGACCAACACTCAAATTTCTTTTGATGATTGCGGGCTGATCTTTAAAAGCCGAGCGGTTCTCTATTCTACCGCTAATCACACCAGTACCACTTTGATCTTCATAAATAAACATTTCTACTTCGCTATTCACACCATCTAAAGACAAATTAATGTCACTGGGATTTGCCAGTTGGAAACGGTAATAATGCTGTTGATTTTTGGAGCTAACACTTCCATTTAGAGGGATAGTACCTTGAAGAAACTCAAGATTTTTTGCTTGGCTTGTATTATTGACAATCTGAAGTGAGTAGGGAGTTTCTCTAACCTTAGACCGAATAGCAACAATATAGTTGCCAACACTCAATTGTCTGTCAATAATTCCCATTCTAGAATTAATAGCAGATCGGTTCTCTATTCTACCGCTAATCACACCAGTCCCACTTTGATCTTCATAAAGAAACATTTCTACTTCGCTATTCACATTACCTAAATATAGAGTGATATTACTTGGATTATCTATTTTAAAACGGTAAATACGTTCTTGATTGTTAGAGTTGAAATTCCCGGTGAAGGTACAAGAACGATTTAGAAACTCAAGGTTTACGGTACTGCCATTTTGCTCTACTGTGCAGGGCTTTTCGTCAGCAGATAGTTTTACTGCAGATGGCGATGGCGAAACTGGCGCTGGAGTTTCCGGTGCAGGAGAAGAAGTGGATATCGGTGATGAAGAAGGAGTAGAATCTGATTTAGGAGAGTCAGGTGAAGGCGAAGAGCTAACTGTGGTCGGTGGAGCTGGAATGACAGGTCTAGGTTCTGGTGGATTTGAACATTTCAAAATACCAAACCTACATAGAACCTCACTTCCAACAAGCCAGGTTCCTATATTTGCTATATTTGCAAGCGCAACTAAACCGCCTGCAATACCTCCCAAAACTATAGCAGCAATCCCTATTCTTCTTGTAGGTCCGCTAGGGCCTCCACTACCGCCACTACTGCTACCAGTTCCACTGCTGCCACTACCACCGCTACCAGTTCCACTGCTACCAGTTCCAGGGCTACCGCTACCGCCACTACTACCAGATGACATTAATATCTTCCTCTTCTACTAAGAATTGTTGTTCAGTCACATTGCTTTCTAATAACTAGCCTGATATTGTTAAGAACGACATCAAGCTAGTACCGTTATTTTTTGCCTATTTCCACCTAATCATCTTTTATATTCAGATCCTTAACGAAGAAGCTATCAAATAAATTATTGCCAAAAACCAATCCTGTTAACGCAGAAGTGTTGAATGATAGGAAAAGATTGCTAAAATAGGTCTAACAATGTATAATTGCAGAGTTATAAATTATTGA